>NZ_MUFO01000003.1:0-158136 GCF_001995345.1 Salinivibrio sp. IB872
ATCTTCTGTCATTTTTAATCTCCTAAACGTTAGGAGACCATTAAATCGCACTGAAAATGATCAACAAATTGATCCTTTATTTTCACTCATTTTAATTAATAAACATGGTTCAACGCACGATTTTCATCCTTAATTGACAATTAAGTCATTAAATCGCTAGCCCAGGCATGCCGCGGATCTTCATGCGTTTTCCCTGGCGTTTTCCCTGGCCGGTATCACTCATAAGCACGTTACCTGTCATACGTTTCGCCATAGCTTTGCCACACAGATGCTGTTGGCGGGTTACGATATTCGTACCATTCAAACCTTATTGGGCCATACCGACCTCTCCACTACGCAGATTTATACCCATGTGATCGGTCAGCAATTTGCAGGTACGACAAGCCCAATGGATTTGCTTTAACGTCCACGCTACCGCCCTTCGGTTGGCGGCATCCAAAAGACCATGTGCGGGAGATATTTAAGGGACGTAGACTACCAGAGCATGAGAAAGGTGTTTAGACAGAGGCGTCTAAAATGTTGGCAATGTCAGGATTTGCATGATTGCGGGGCAGAAAACGAAAAAAGCCGCTGATTTCTCAGCGGCTTTTCGGTATGTGGCGGAGGGATAGGGATTTGAACCCTAGAAGGGCTATTAACCCTTGCCGGTTTTCAAGACCGGTGCTTTCAACCGCTCAGCCATCCCTCCGGAACGCGGCGTATAATATGGGTTTCCCGTTGGCTTGTAAAGTAAAAAACTAACATTCGCGGTGCGTTTGGTCAGCTTTCAGCCAATAAAAAAGAGGCCAGTGTTAGGCTGGCCTCTTTGGTGTGTTTTTTAAACCGTTTTAGATGTTTTCGACATCAAATTCAACCACAGGGCTGATGTCTGCCTCGTAGTCTACGCCTTCAACACCAAAACCAAACAGTTTTAGGAATTCAGCTTTGTATTCTTTGTAGTCAGTCAGCTCACTGAGGTTATCAGTGGTGATTTGTGGCCACAAGTCACGGCAGTGCTGCTGAATATCGTCACGCAGTTCCCAGTCATCTAAACGCAGACGGTTTTCGCTGTCTACCTCTGGGGCGCTGTTATCGTCTTTATAGAGGCGTTGGGTGAACATGCGATGGATTTGCTCCATGCAACCTTCATGGACGCCCTCTTGACGCATTTTTTTGAATACCATGGCGATATATAGCGGCATAACTGGAATAGCCGAGCTAGCTTGGGTGACCACGCTTTTCAATACGGCGACGTTGGCACTACCGCCTTTTGCCGAGAGCGTATTGTTCAGTGCTTTTGCGGCGCGATCGAGGTCCATTTTCGCTTTACCCAGCGCACCTTCCCAGTAGATAGGCCAAGTGAGCTCGGTACCGATATAGCTGTACGCGACGGTTTTGCAGCCTTCGGCCAATACACCAGCGTCGTTCAGTGCGTTAATCCAAAGCTCCCAGTCTTCACCGCCCATAACGGTGACGGTATCTTGAATTTCTTGCTCGGTAGCCGGCTCGACACTGGCTTCGATGATTTCATCTTTGTTGGTGTCAACGGCGGTTGAGGTATAGGTCTCACCGATTGGTTTGAGTGATGAGCGCACCAGCTCGCCGCTGTCAGGTAGCTTACGCACTGGCGAGGCCAGAGAATAGACAACCATATCGATTTGCCCCAAATCTTGTTTGATCAAATCAATGGTTTTTTGCTTAGCTTCATGCGAGAACGCATCGCCGTTCAGGCTTTTCGAATACAGGCCTTCTTGCTTGGCAAACTTGTCGAATGCGGCAGAGTTGTACCAGCCAGCTGTGCCAGGCTTTTTCTCGGTACCTGGTTTTTCAAAGAACACACCAATGGTTGCCGCACCGCCACCGAAGGCAGCCGCAATGCGTGAGGACAAGCCATAACCGCTGGATGCCCCTACCACCAAGACACGCTTAGGCGCATTGGCAATCGGGCCTTGCGCTTTGGTGTAGTCAATTTGTTCTTTTACATTGGCTTCACAGCCGATCGGATGGGTGGTCGTACAGATAAATCCGCGAATTTTAGGTTTGATGATCATATTCAACGTCCCTCACAAAATTGAGGCTAAGGATAATTACTAACGCCGACCTATGCATCCCCTTTTGCGGAAAAATGACGAAAATATCCAGTGGTTGGAGGTGTTGCAGATTGCCACTTTGCTCCCACGCATTCGAGAAGATGTGTTGGCCCCAGTTAAACGCAATGTTACCGGTTAAGCCAAATTTTGGGCGTGTTGGGGTTGAGCTAGCGTCTGTATCTCGTGGTTGATGGATTTTACTCACAGTGACTTACCTCTTTAGTTCGATACGCTTGATCGATGTTGGCGTCTTGCCATCACGACACTGCAAAGGAACATAATAAGTAAAAAAGAGCAGACTTGCATCATTTATGTGACATTAATCACGCTGGTTGGTGCAGTCATAGTAAGCCGCTGTCTCATAAAAAAGCGCCTGCCGAAGCAAGCGCTTTTTGTCGTCATGGTGCGGTTCTCTTTGCAGTTAAGCCGCTTTGTTTGGGTTCGGCTTTTTAATCGCACCACCTTCTAGCTGGCTAGATGCAAACCATTCCGCTTTAAAATCATCAACTTGAACCGCATATGCACGTAGCGCATCAGCCTCAAGCAGTTTCTCTCGTGCTTGCGCGGTAATGATGTTTTTATCCACGGCCTGCTGTGAGCGATCAGCCAAGCTGGCTTTCCCGTCGATTTGCTTCGCTTTGGCGGCTTTGATCAACGCCTTGTCGGTATCGCGTGATTCCCACATTGCTACAAAGGCACGCTCCATCACGGCAACAGGATCTTCAGGCTTGTCACCCACATAGCAAATGTGTGTCCAGCGATCGCGATCCGCGCTCGGTGTCATCAGCTGCTCTGCAATTTGGTTAAGCAATTTATCCGATGGCATTTTGTAGTGCATGCCCAACGGGAAGAGAAGTACACGTAAGCTGCGACCCACACCGTTACGTGGGAAGTTGTTAAATGCGCCATCAAAGGCTTTCGCACACTGAGCTAAACAGTATTGCAGCGCATAGTGCACCATTGGCAAATCAGCACGCGGACGTCCTTCATCTTCAAAGCGCTTCAGTACTGCAGAAGCCATATAAAGATGACTTAACACATCACCCAAACGGGCTGAGAGCATTTCACGGCGTTTCAGCTCACCGCCGAGGGCCAACATGGCAACATCGGTGGTCACGGCCAATGCTCGGCTCATTCGTGTCAGATGACGGTAGTATTTCGCCGTTTCGCCACTCACTGGCGCGCGATTGGTCAGGGAGCCGGTTAGCGCGTTAACCAAGCCCAACACACTGTTTTTACTCGCGTGACCGATGTGCTTAAACAGCAGCTTATCGAACGCTTGCGCACCAGCTTCTTGGTCAGGGTTCGCCGCCGCTTCCATTTCTTTGAGTACATATGGGTGACAACGGGTCGCCCCTTGGCCAAAGATCATCAGGTTACGGGTCAAAATGTTGGCCCCTTCTACCGTGATCGCGACCGGAATCCCAAAGTAGTGATGGCCAATATAGTTAAGTGGCCCCAATTGGATTGCACGCCCAGCATGGATATCCATGGCATCGTTTAAGATGGTGCGCGCCAGCTCTGTCATGTGGTATTTCGAGATCGCGGTGATAATCGCTGGCTTCTCACCTTTGTCGAGCGCCGTGGTGGTCAACGTGCGGGTCGATTCGAGCAAATAGGTCAATCCGCCCATCCGTCCTAACGCTTCGGCGACCCCTTCAAAACGACCAATATGCATCCCGAACTGTTTACGCACATAGCTGTATGCACCCGTGGTTCGGCTAGCCAAATGGCCCACTGCCGTACCCAACGCCGGTAAGGAGATGCCGCGCCCTGCTGATAAGCATTCCACCAGCATCCGCCAGCCGCGGCCGACATAATCTTTGCCCCCAATCACCCAATCTATAGGGATAAAGACATCTTCGCCCTTGGTAGTACCGTTCATAAACGCCATGTTGAGCGGGTTATGGCGATCGCCAATTTCAACGCCGGGATGATCTGCAGGCACCAGCGCACAGGTGATCCCAAGCTCTTTTTTCTCGCCGAGCATGCCGTCAGGGTCGTCCAGTTTAAATGCCAGACCAACCACAGTGGCCACCGGCGCGAGAGTAATGTAACGCTTGTTCCAGCTTAAGCGAATACCCAGCACTTCTTTGCCCTCGTATTCGCCCATGCACACCACACCACGGTCAGGAATGCTTCCCGCATCCGAACCGGCTTCTGGGCCTGTCAGGCCAAAACAGGGCACTTCACGGCCATCCGCTAAGCGAGGCAACCAATAATCACGCTGTTCTTGGGTGCCATAGTGAGTCAGTAGTTCACCCGGCCCCAAAGAGTTTGGCACCATCACGGTCACTGCGGCACTTAAACTACGAGTGGCAATGCGCGATACAATGGTCGAGTTGGCAAGCGCCGAGAACGCGAGGCCGCCGTATTCTTTGGGGATGATCAGTGAAAAGAAGCGCTCTTTTTTGAGGTATTCCCACACTTCTTCCGGCAGATCTTTTTGCTCTTGAACGATTTTAAAGTCGTCGAGCATCGCCAGCAGCGTTTCCAGCTGGTTGTCGATAAAGGCTTGCTCGTCTGCGGTTAGCGATGGCTTGCCGTACTGGTGTAGGGTTTGCCAATCTGGCGAGCCGGAGAACAACTCGCCGTCCCACCATACGCTACCGGCTTCCATCGCCTCACGCTCGGTCGCTGATAGCGGCGGCAGTACCTTTTTGAAGAAAGAAAACGCTTTATCACTAATCAGTGATCGACGCATTGACGTTTGAGAGCTCATGATTCAGGTCCTTTTGTTGATCATGGTTGCACTCTTTTTGGTGTTATTGTGCGACCAGAACGGGTTTTCACTTGGCACTTAGGGTGCCGCTTACGGGTTGTTACAACAGCGCGATGCACGGCTTAAATCCCATCGCTCTTTGACTGTCCCTTGCGCTTATTTTTCGCCATCAGCCCAAAGGTAATCGTGCGTTACTCTGCGGCAAATGCCACGATGTTATCTTGCGACGCTTGTCTTGGTTTGGCGTTCATCCCTGCAGCTAGATACGGAATAAGTCGGTCAACGATCGCTTCTGAATCTAACGTGCGTCCAAAATCGTTTTCGGCGATGTCGCGCAATGCCTCACTCGACGCCATGGTGAAAATCGCCGCGCCCAAGGTGAAATGTAAGTGCCAGAAAACCGCTTCTGACGTGAGATCTGGATTGGCTTTGCGTACCGCTTGGTTAAACAATGAGAGCACATGCTCATAGCGGGTGGTGATAAACCAACGCAGGTGCCCTTGTACATCGCTGTACCCACGTCCAATCAGCTGCATAAATGTCGCGGCGCCATGTGGGCGATACTTATCAAGAGCAAGCACTGGTTGTTTTGCACAGGCAAACACTTGCTCCATCGTGCAATGGGGCTCACTGAGCAGCGCTTGCAGTTGCTCTCCGAGCGCGGGCATAAACGCCTCGAGATAACGGCTTAATACCGCCCGAACCAGTGATTTTTTATCCCCAAAATGGTAGTTCACCGACGCGAGGTTAACGCCCGCTTTGCCGGTAATCGTTCGAAGTGAGGTTTCCTTAAACCCATGCTCGGCGAAGAGTTGCTCCGCGGCATCCAGAATTTTTGCTTTGGTTTCGCCTCGTCCTGCCATTTTCATTCACCTGTATTAAACGCTTGTTTAACTTTATAACGCAATGTCAGGTTTAACAAGATAGAAACACACCATCATCACATGAGTAACATCACATTCCTGAATATCGAGCGCGGTAGGTTCAACGGTGTTATGAGCAAGACGCGAGGTAGGCACTGTTCCAAGCGACACTCGGTCATGTATTTGGGCGACTTACCGTGGCGAGAGGAGTTACTCGACACCGAGTAGCACAAGGGCAACGAATCGATAGCGTATGGTGGTTGGTAAAAAATAGGACGGTGATTTCTGCCGCCAATCCCCGCTATGACACTGAATGTCGGGGGCAAAAGAGCAACGTCAATATGCAACGAGGAGAAAAAGGCGATTTTTTGTGCAAAATTGGGAACCCTTTCGCATTAATGGCGGTCACACTCTGTGCCACTGCTTTTTCTAGAAGACTTTTCTTCTACGCCCACTCGCTCGTTGCTTGTGGGCTTTTTTATGTGCGTGCACTCAATCAGCGCCGCATCAACATGCTAACTCGCCACGCTAAGTCGGTGACGAGACGAAAGAAATATTGCCATTCACCTCCTCTAATGCACAATTTTTGTGAGAAAAATCACGAATTAATCGCGTATTAATAAATAATTGCCACTTTTTCTCAACCTAAGGAACTTCTTCAATTTCGCCCAGTCCTAATGGGTGCATCGGTAAGAAATGCCTTATCTCCCTCAGCGATTGAGGGCGCATGATTTCTCTTTCTTTCCGACCTGCTGCTGCTTTTTCTACTCACTTTAGAGTTTGTTTGTCTCTACCTTTATTTTTTGCCCACCTTGTGTGGGCTTTTCTTTTTTTAGCGGCACTAACCGCTTTTGAGCTTTGCTTATTTATCTTGGGCTTATTTATCTTGGGCTCACTTATCTTCGCTCACCGTGTTTAATCAGGGCTAACAGCACCATTGGCAATCATTTGGTAGGGCGAGCCATATCGCAACGTCAAGCCAAGGGCCTTTAGCGTTTCTGAAGCATCAATCCATTTACCATCCCCCGCACTGACGGTAAATTGCGGCGGCGTTAGGCCCATTTCCCGTGCGGCCCACGAATAATACGTCGCTTTAGGAGGATGAAGCTCTGCACACAAATGAAAGGTTTGTCCCCATTGTTGCTGATGAACAATTGCGGCAATGGTGCTAATTACATCCGCTCGGTGCACTAAATTGACTGGCTCATTGGCACCCGCCAAGTCGCTCCGCCCTGCCAATGTTTTCGACGGATGACGGTCTCCACCAATCAATCCAGCCAAACGCAGCACCGTCGAGGTATTACCGTAATGAGCACGAAGGTGCGCTTCAATCGCGTGGTGAGCTTGTCCAGATGCAGTCTGTGGTGCAGGCATCGAGTGTTCTGTCACCTGCCCTTTCAAATCACCATACACAGAGGTGGTGCTAATAAAGAGGACATGCTTAACCCCGGCGGCAAACAATGTGTCGATAAATGCGGTCATGGCCGCTTGATAGGCATTGAAGTCTGCATTCCGCCGTCCGGCAGCAATGTTGATTACGACGATATCGCAGCCAAGTAAGGATGGCGCGGAGGTGTAATCGGGTTTCATCACATCAAACGGCACCACGTCGCACCCAAGCGTCTCGCTGAGCGCCCGTGCATCAGCCGCATCACGCTTTGTCCCTACAACATGATGGCCCGCAGCCAGTAACTGTTTGGCCAAAGACGTGCCTAACCAACCACAGCCACAAATACCTATTTTAAAACCCGTCACAGTCACTCCTTTTGTTACGTAATTATTTTTCAATGTAATGGATAACAGCGCCGTTATTTCGCCTATTTTGGTCTATTATTTATTTCACGCTGTAAATATATTCCGTGATCCTGAAAGGAAATAACCAAAAGCGTGAATGGCAACAAAGTTTTCATGCTCGAATGGTCATAATAATGTCATTAGCAGGCGCGAGAAGATAGACTCAATGCCACGAAACGGTAGTCAAAAACCGTGTTGATATAAGTAGTTAACATCGAATTTGGATCGTGGATAACGTCACGATAGTTTTACATTCTGGTCACGAACTTAAGCGGTAACTCGAATGAATACTCTGGAAAAAATACAAAAAAATCTCGAAAACTTCAGCAAATCTGAAAGAAAAGTTGCTGAGGTGATTGTTGCCTCACCACAAACAGCGATCCACTCTAGCATTGCCACACTGGCTAAGATGGCGGATGTGAGTGAGCCAACCGTGAACCGCTTCTGTCGCCGACTCGACACCAAGGGTTTTCCTGATTTTAAATTGCACCTTGCACAAAGCCTCGCGAACGGGACACCTTACGTCAATCGTAACGTAGAAGAAAACGATGGTGCTGACGCTTATACCGCTAAAATTTTTGAATCCACCATGGCCTGCTTGGATGTCGCGAAAAACAGTATCGATACTCACCAAATTAATCGCGCGGTGGATTTACTGACCCAAGCCAAAAAGATCGCCTTTTTTGGCCTCGGTGCTTCGGCGTCGGTTGCACATGACGCACAAAACAAATTTTTCCGCTTTAACATCCCCATTGTTTGCTTCAACGACATCGTAATGCAGCGTATGAGCTGTATTAACTGTAACGATGGGGACGTCGTGGTAGTGATCTCGCACACTGGCCGCACCAAAAGCTTGGTCGATGTGGCAAACTTAGCGCGTGAAAACGGCGCAACGGTTATCGGCATTACCCAGCGTGACTCACCGCTGGATAAAGTGTGTTCACACACCATTCAGCTTGATGTCCCGGAAGATACCGACGTCTATATGCCCATGGCGAGTCGCGTCGTGCAAATGACCGTCATTGATGTGCTAGCGACTGGCTTCACACTTCGCCGCGGTCCCGGGTTTAGAGAAAACTTGAAACGTGTGAAAGACGCGATTCGCGATTCACGCTTTCACAAAGAGTCGTTGACTTAATACGCAGGAGTGCCCACGGCACTCCTTTTTTGTGTCACACGATCGACGCTTTCCCTGCGCTACACTGGATGCAATGTGCTTGGTTGCACGTTGAGCTTCATGATGTTTTTGCTGTTGCACCTCACTATCCAGGTCTATGCGCGGTCTGGGCGTAGCCCAATGAAAACAGGAGTTAAATATGTCTGCAAAACTGAGAAGAACCAAGATAGTTACAACACTCGGCCCTGCCACTGATAAAGATGATGTGTTAAAAGCAGTGATTAAGGCAGGCGCAAACGTGGTTCGCCTCAACTTTTCTCACGGCAGTGCAGAAGATCATATTAAGCGTGCCGAACAGGTACGAGCCATTGCGGCCAAATTAGGTCGTCATGTCGGTATTTTAGGCGACCTACAAGGGCCGAAAATCCGTGTATCGACCTTTAAGGACGGAGCAATCCAACTGGCCGTTGGTGATAAATTCACCCTAGACGGTGACTTATCACCGGGTATGGGTGATCAAGATGCAGTCGGCCTCGACTACAAAGCGCTCCCTCAGGATGTGACCAATGGCGACATCCTGTTGCTTGATGATGGCCGAGTTCAACTCAAAGTGTTGGCGGTAGACGGCGCGAAAGTGCATACCGAAGTGACGGTCGGTGGCAAGCTGTCGAACAACAAGGGCATCAATAAAAAAGGGGGCGGTCTATCGGCGCCGGCATTGACTGAAAAAGATAAACAAGACATTCATACTGCCGCCAAAATTGGCGTGGATTACTTAGCAATTTCATTCCCGCGCAACGGTCAAGATATGAATTACGCGCGTACCTTGGCCCGCGACGCAGGTCTTGAGGCGCGATTGGTCGCCAAAGTTGAGCGTGCTGAAACCGTGGCAAGCGAAGCCAGCATTGATGACATCATCGAAGCATCAGATGTGGTGATGGTGGCTCGTGGCGATTTAGGCGTTGAAATTGGCGACCCTGAATTGGTAGGGGTCCAAAAGCAATTGATTCGCCGCGCCCGTAGCATGAACCGTTTGGTGATCACAGCAACTCAGATGATGGAGTCGATGATTTCGGCGCCAATGCCAACGCGTGCGGAAGTGATGGATGTGGCGAACGCCGTCCTCGACGGAACAGATGCCGTCATGCTTTCTGCGGAAACCGCGGCGGGGCAATACCCCGTAGAAACCGTTCGCTCCATGGCCGAAGTCTGTATGGGGGCGGAAAAAATGCCGTCCGTCAATGTGTCGAATCACCGTCTGGATCGTCAATTTGATAGCCAAGAAGAAACGGTTTCGATGGCGACCATGTATGCGGCGAACCATATGAAAGGGGTGAAAGCCATGGTCTCGTTGACCGAGTCGGGCCGAACCGCCTTGATGATGTCGCGTATTTCGTCAGGTATACCTATCTTCGCGCTCTCACGTCACGAGCACACACTCAACCGTGCCGCGCTGTATCGGGGGGTCACACCGGTGTACTTTGATAGTGATAGCGGAGCCGGCCTGCAAGTCGCCGAGCGCGCGCTGCAAACCCTCAAAGAAGGTGGCTTCTTGGATGAAGGGGATCAGGTCATTATGACCCAAGGTGACCAAATGGAAGTGATCGGCTCAACCAACACGATGCGTGTCCTGACCGTGAAATAATTGAGGCTATCAGCCATGACCAAGGGCGCTGCGGCGCCCTTTTTCGTCACCAACCGTTAGCCAAGAGAGGTCGCGTTTTGCGTGCTCTCAGGACGAGGTGGCTGCCAACGCGGATTAATGTGGGCCATTAAGATATGATCTTCCCAGTGTCCGTTAATCAGCAAATAATCGCGCGCACGCCCTTCGCGCTCAAACCCAACCGCTTCTAACACCTTGGCGCTTTTTTCATTTTTCGGCATATAAGAGGCGCAGACGCGATGCATATTCACGTTATCAAACAGCCATTGGTTGGTGGCTGATAACGCGCGCCGCATAATTCCCTGCCCTTGAGCGAGCTCATCTAATGAGTAACCCACAGTGCATGAGTAAGACGGATACTGCATCATGCTGGTGTAAGAGATCACACCTAGCACCTGCGGTGAAGCTGGCTTCGCGATTAAAAAGTAATAAGCCAGCTGGTGTTTTTGCAACTCCATCAATTGCAATACGCGGCGTTTCCAGCCCTGATCGGTGTAAAAACCATCGGTGCGTGTCGGCTCCCACGGGGTCAAGAAAGTGCGATTACGTTGGAAGTATTGAACAATACGCGTCACGTCTTCGTGACAGATCGCATCAATCCGTAAATCATCGACAATGATACGCGGGAAACGACTTATACTGGGATCAGACATTCTGTGGTTCCGAACGATTATGTTTTTTGACTGCATGACAACACCGCTAGGGCAAATCAGCTTATTAGCGGACGAATACGGACTAAGACAGCTGACCTTGTCGGTGTATCACCCCTTTGAGCCCAGCCGTGAGTGGCAACATGACCCAAGAGCACTCCACCGCTACAAAACGCAGCTGTTCGAGTACCTCTCAGGGCAACGGACTGAATTTTCACTGCCCTTGTGCCCGGAAGGCAGCCCGTTTCAATGTCGTTTGTGGCAGCAAATACAGCAGATCCCCTACGGTGATACCTGCACCTACCGAGAATTAGCCGCTGCACTGGGCGAGCCACATATGCTCAGTGCTGTATCGATGGCCTGCAACATGAATCCGATTCCCATCATCATCCCTTGCCATCGTGTCCTTAACGAGCACCACCAAGTGGGTGATTACCGTTATGGCGCTGAGCTCAAGCACGCCTTATTGGCACTTGAGCAAGGCGAGCACCTAGAGGGGCCCGCTTAGTGCGCGTCGAGTTGACTACTTTTTGCCAATCCCGTAGTCACGCAGCTTATTCGCAATCGCGGTATGCGACACGTCCAAGCGTTTGGCGAGTTTTCGGGTCGACGGATAACTCCGATAGAGATTATTTAAGATCCCTGATTCATATCGCTTCATGATTTCATCCAGCGAACCATCCAGTGACTCTTCACTGATGAATTGGGTATTTTCTATCTCTGGTAACTGAACGTCGTCGATCGTCATCACTTCTGCGTCAATTTGAGTCATGGCATGAAGCAAAATATTGCGGAGCTGACGAATATTACCCGGCCACGCATAGTGGGTTAGGTAATCAGCCAGTGCGCTATCAATTCGTGGCTTAGATTGGCCTAAATCGGCGGCGAACTGTTTGATAAATAGTTCAGCCAAAGGCATGACGTCCGCGGTACGCTCGCGCAAAGGAGGCACGGTCAACGACAAGACATTAAGCCGATAGAACAAGTCTTCACGGAATTGCTGCGCCGCGACCAGTTCAGGCAGATTCTTTTGTGTCGAGCAAATCACGCGGACATCAACGTGCATTTCACGCTCTTCGCCAACGCGACGGAAGGTGCCATCTTGCATAAAACGCAATAGTTTTACTTGCAGATGACGGCTCATTTCGCCCACTTCATACAAGAAAACCGTCCCGCCATCAGCTTGCTCAAGGATCCCTTTTTTGGCTGTGCCGCCATTTTCCGCCGCCGCCATACCAAATAATTCAGTTTCGGCGGCGTTATCTGGCATAGACACACAGTTGACCAATAAGAACGGCTTATCCGCACGCAGCGAATGGCGATGACAAGCCCGAGCGATCATCTCCTTGCCGGTACCCGTTTCACCTTGGATTAAT
The DNA here is from genome assembly GCF_001995345.1 of Salinivibrio sp. IB872. Lineage (NCBI taxonomy): Bacteria > Pseudomonadati > Pseudomonadota > Gammaproteobacteria > Vibrionales > Vibrionaceae > Salinivibrio > Salinivibrio sp. IB872. The sequence goes on from NZ_MUFO01000003.1 coordinate 12,255, forward strand.
AATGGCGCGTCGAGCATGGCAAGCTTTTTCGCTTGACTAATCAGCTGTTTAAACTTGTTAGATTGGCCTACCAAATGCTCAAAACCGTGATCGCTAGGGGTACGGAACACGGTTTGTGGCGTATTGTTCATTGCCACTTGCTTGAGCTGGACAACGGCGCTGACCAGCACGGGCTGATCACTCTCATCGTTAATGTGAACCGGCATCACTTCCATCAGAAAGTCGAGCCCGGCCATCACGACCATACGGCAACTTTGGCTTGCTTCTTCTTTTTCTAACCAGTGGGAAAATTGAAAGTCAGGGAACACACTGTTGGCGTGCTCGCCCACTAATTGATGCTCGCTTGAGCTAATCAAATCCAGTGCCGCTTTATTGGCCATATCGATATAACCATCGAGGTTAATCGAGAACACAGGATCAGTCAGACTTTCGAGCAGAGCGCGCAGTTCACGGTGCTCGCGTTCGGCAGGCAGAAACTGGATTTTACGCACATCGGTCACGCCTGAAATCAAACGGATTTCAGACATTAGTTGGCTAAAGGCTTCGAATTCAATTTCAGGGCAATTGAGGTAGATAATGCCGACTTGATCGATCTCGATACCACGCAGGTCGATTTCACGTCGTACCAAGATATCGAGTAGTTCGCGCGTTAGCCCGATTCTGTCTTCACAACAGACTTTCAGTCTCATAATGGATTCCTGTAACTTGACAGTGATACCCAATACCGGCTCGTCACATCGTTGGATGAGTGGGTTAAAAAAACGGCACTCATCAGTCAGTTAGGTAAGAGGTCAAACAGTTTATCTGTCGGAGCCGAATTAGCTGTCAGGATAAGTTGACACTGAAGCGGAGTTTGAGCGGGTTGGCGGAAACAGTCAAGCCCTGATGCGATTTTTGCCACCTGATATCACGTTTGTAGCACACTGTCCGTTTGGGTAAATTTTTGATTATAAAGTTGAATTACCTAACAGATCTGAGAGTCTGTCGCGCCCTTGGCGTCGCGACGAGTTCGCGGCCAAGGGCGACCCATTACGACGCTGAGCGTTCAGCTTTACCCAAAAGCCGTTTAACTAACTCGCGACGAAGTTGTGACAAACTCGGAGCGGGCTGGCCATGCCAAGGCAGCGGACGCATTAAGGTCATGGTTTTAAGACCCAAGCGGGCCGTCAGCAGCCCAATCCCCAAGCCTTGCGCCACACGTCCGGAGACGCGACCGGCCATGTTCACCGACAGGACATCAAATCCCACATCGGTCATCGCCTCACTGGCGCCTGCCAAGGCCATATTGGTTAGCACCATTTTTAGCAAGGTGAAGCGTGCTTTGACACCCAATTGAATACCGTAAATCTGCGCAATCCGAGTCATTAGGTGCAAGTTACGCCAGGCCACCAGCAACATATCGGCAATCGCAAGTGGGCTGACCGCAACCATAAGTGCCGCTTCTTGCGCGTATTTGGTCACTAATAACCGCGCGGCTTTATCTTGGTCGGTTAACACATTTTGCTCATACAGTGCCAACACTTCGCCATCGTTATGCGTGGCCGAGATTTGGCTTTGCCAGTGGGCAAACCCTGCAGTATGGGTTTGCTGTGTGCGCTCAGCCAGCGTCCGACAAAAGGTCTCTCCCTGCCCAACCGACTCAGAAGCCAGTAATTGCTCGGCATGTTGGCGGGTTTGCTCGCGCTGCACTAACTTACGCATGGCTCGCCATTCACGACCCAGCACCGCAAGCCCAGTCGCGGCCACCGCCACCAACAAGCTTTGCCACGCTAAACTCAGCCAATCTTGCGACTGCCACGATTGGTACACACTCACACCGGACTGCACAACCGCCAAGAGTACGCCGAGTAACACCAAAAAAGGCCACACACGGCGACGCCTACGCGTAGGGGTCAGCGTCGTTTCCAGGTCCGATTCGAGTGTCGACGTGGCTTCAGGCAAAAAGTCAGCCTGTGCATCAAATTCAGCACGGTGTTTCACATCATGAAAAGCACTCGCCTCATCATTATCGCCATGATGAGTGAACGTCTGCTTGGGTTTATATTGCGTCATCTCACCCTCTCTTATCGAAATTTATCGCCGAGCAAATAGTCGAGCGCTTTGTCCATGCGGATGTGTGGCAACGGCGAATCTAATGGCACATGAGGTGGCCTAAATGATGGAAAATCAAAGCCTTGATGTTGCCAAAAATCCGCATCGGGGAGTTGGTTTGGTACATCGCCCGGGTACAGTGTCACCCCCGAGCCGTCGTCTAATTCGCCTTTCAGTGCAGCGTGTTGGGTGCCTTTGACATCAACGAAACCGGGCGTCGTTGCCGCCACGGATGCGACACTTTGGCAGCGCATCTCTATGCCTTCGAAAGCCGCTTGTTGCCATGCTTGGTGGACAATTTGTTGCAGTAAGCTGACCATATTCGGATGTTGTTCGGGCGTAACGTGATCGGCTTTGGTTGCCGCAAACAAGACTTTATCGATCCGCGGGGAGAACAGCCGTTTGAGCAACCCAGATTTACCATATTTAAAGCTCTGCATTAATTGCTCAACCGCCAAACGCATATCGTGAAAGGCATCCGGCCCCACATTGAGCGGCTGCAACGTATCGACCAAGATCACTTGGCGATCGATCTTAGCAAAATGCTCGCGGTAGAACTGAGCGACTACGTGCTCACAATAATAGTCGTAGCGTGCCTTCAGTAAGCCATAGTTAGTGTGCTTGTCCGCTTTGGCTTTGATATCGTCAGTTAATGCACCCACCCAAGGGAAGAACTGCACGACCGGCGCGCCGGCTAATTCACCGGGTAACACGAACCGTCCCGGCTGAACCCAATGTAAGCCTCCATGCGCTTTGCAAGCATGCAAAAACTCAGTAAAGCTTGCCGCGACCTCTGCCAATTGTTTTTCATCTGCCGGCGCAAGCGGGTCCAATTGAGCCCCTTTCGCTTGCCACACCTTGGCAAGTTCCGCGCGTTTCCCCGTTAACATGCTGGTCTGCTTTTGCGACCACTGGGGGTAACTTTGGCTCAGCAAGGGTAAGTCCAACAACCATTCGCCCGGATAATCGACAATATCGACATACAAGGTAGCCATGTCATTCAACGCGCGCATGGCGGCAGATTGAGGGCGATAGCGCACGGCCACTCTCACTTCACTCACATCTCGCGTTGGCGAGGGCCACGTCGGCGGTGTCATTTGCAGGGCATGCATGGCGTTTTCATAATCAAACGCGGGAAGATGCATGTGAGGGTGAGGCTCACGACGTGCGCCCAGCGCGCGCCCTTGCTGCACCAGTTGCAGTAACGGCAAGTTTGGCTGGGTGCCTAAATGGGTCAGCTGATTAATGAGTGAGGTAATAAACGCGGTTTTACCCGCGCGAGATAAACCGGTAACGGCGAGACGCACATGACGGTCAGCCCCGCGGCTTACCCACTGCTTTACGCGCCTTTTCACTGATGGCATCGGTTAGATTGACTCCTTTATGACCACGCTGTCCCGAGAGGAATCCGATGGGACAGCGTGAATAGGTTCTGTGTAGCTGTTAAGTCATAAACGCTTTACAGCTTTTTAAAGGCTTGGTCGACATTGAATGCCGAGGAGGTGACATAAGCTTCCATCTGGCCAACTTTTGCTTCCATCTCGCTAAACTCGCGATCGAGATCCGCAATCAGTTGGCTCGCCGGCTTTCCCGATTGCCACGCCTTTTGTTTCACTTGGTGTTCAGGCTGCGGTGTCGCATCGGGTTGTTCATCAGGCTGGGTCGGCTTTTTATCGAGGATCAACATCGCAGCGATATACGCGACAATCACAAAAAAGCCAAAACCAATTAGAAACGCAGAAACCGTCAAGATACGCACCAACCAGGTTTCCATGCCAAAGTAATTGGCAATACCAGCGCACACACCACCAATGCGTCCATTTTCCGGGTCACGATACAGGGTTTGACTCATGCGCGTTGCCTCCATTGGGGTGCTTCAGCATCGAGCAAACGCTCGAGGTTATCCACACGGGTTTGCAGCTTTTCAGCACGCTGCGCCAGTGATTGCAGCGTTTCATAATCTTGTCCACTCAAGCCTTGCCCAATTTGACGCTTACTACGATAGTGCAGCATCAGCCACAACGGGGCGACAAATAGCAAGAAAATCGCCAGTGGTATGCCTAAAAAGAATGATGACATGTTCGCTCCTATCGTGGTTGTTATTGCTTATCGTTCATTTTGGCTTTTAATGCCGCCAATTCTTTTTCAATTTCATCTTGAGCTTGCAGATCGGCAAACTCATCCTCGAGTCGCTTGCCTTTGCCCATTTGATAGCTGTCTGCTTCCGCTTCTAGTTCGTCAATACGACGCTCATATTGTTCAAACTTTGCCATTGCCTCATCAGCACGGCCGCTTCCTAAGTGGCGACGCACGTCACGGCGATTTCCGGCGGTTTCACGTCGAATAGCCAGTGACTGCTGACGCGCGCGGGTATCCGTCAGTTTGGTCTCAAGGGCAGCGATTTCACCGCTCAGCTTATCGACACTTTCTTCGATCAAGCTTAACTCTTCTTCCAGCGCGACTTTGATATCATGCGCTTTTTGTTTTTCGATTAATGCTGCTCGTGCCAAATCTTCCCGATCTTTTTGCAGCGCCAAGGAGGCTTTATCTTGCCATTCTTGGAGCTGGCGATTGACGTTTTCAATCTTACGCGCCACTTCTTTTTTATCCGCCAGCGCTTTCGCGGACGATGTGCGTACTTCGACCAGCGTGTCTTCCATCTCTTGAATAATAAGACGGATCATTTTTTGTGGATCCTCAGCCTTATCTAACAGCGAATTCACGTTAGCATTTACGATGTCGGCGAAACGAGAAAAAATACCCATCATAGACTCCTTAATGATGCACCAAAGCAGTAGATTACCTGCTCATTGTGCCTGATTCGTCTGAGCACCATCGCTCAGCCATAGTGTGCTAGCCAATGTATAATCAACTAACGTGCCAACTTTTTAATATTTATATTTCAAAGACTTAAAATTTATTGCATCCTGCCATCAAACGCGCCATGATGAATAAAACCACTATTTGGTAAAAATCGCCATGCGTGAACAAGACAATTTAATCGGAGAATCCGATCGCTTTTTAGCCGTGTTGGACCACGTCTCGCGGCTCGCGCCATTAAATCGTCCCGTGCTGATCCTTGGCGAGCGCGGTACCGGCAAGGAGCTGATTGCCCAACGCTTGCACTACTTATCACATCGCTGGTCTCAGCCCCTCGTCAGTTTAAATTGCGCCGCATTAAGTGAAGGTCTGATCGATTCTGAGCTGTTTGGTCACGAAGCGGGAGCCTTCACGAGCGCCAAAGGGCGTCATGCGGGTCGCTTTGAGCGTGCCGAAGGTGGCACCTTATTTTTAGATGAAGTCGGCACCGCCCCCTTGGGCGTGCAAGAAAAGCTCCTTCGCGTGATTGAGTATGGCGAATATGAGCGTGTGGGAGGATCTCAGCCCAAGCAGGCGGACGTGCGCTTGATTTGTGCGACCAATGAAGACCTTCCTGCGATGGCAACGCGTGGGGACTTCCGGCCTGATCTGTTAGACCGCCTTGCGTTTGACGTTGTCCATCTGCCGCCACTGCGTGAGCGGCGACAAGATATCTTATTACTCGCCGAGCATTTCGCTCTAAAAATGGCGGTCGAGTTAGGCTATAGCTACTTCGCCGGTTTTTCTGCCCAAGCCCAAGCACAGCTACTTACCCACCCTTGGCCTGGCAATGTACGCGAGCTTAAAAACAGTGTGGAACGCGCCTTGTATCGTCACAATGATCCCGATACGCCGGTTGAATCACTGTGTCTGGACCCGTTCACACCACCTTGGCGAGCCGAGATGATCTCGCCACGTCAAACCAATGCGGCGGCCGACAACCAAGTCGGGACGCTCCCTGCGTTACCGGTAGATTTGCGGGAGTGGCAAACCGAGATGGAAAAGGCCATGCTGATGGCGGCGATGACACAGGCCAAATATCATCAAAGAAAAGCCGCGCAGTTACTCGGCCTCAGCTACCATCAACTCAGGGGGCTGTTACGGAAACACAATGTGGGCAACGACGAACAATGATGTAAGCCAATACGTACATCACTGGGAAAATGATACGCGACATTGCCCTTACTTTGCTTGGTGGTAAGGCCGTTTCGGTGGTAGATTACGGGGTTTACTTTGATAGCTGATTTCACTTGGTTTATGCGCGTTTTCATCCAATTTTTGATCCTTGGGGTCAGCGGCTTGATCCTCGCAGGCTGTGATGCCTCCACGGACCAACGTGCGGCCGACAATCGTGGCTTTGTTTTTTGTGGCCCGGGCCAGCCCACCACGTTTAACCCTCAATTGACCGACGGCGGCCTCACGGCCGATACCTTATCGAGCCAACTTTACGATCGCCTTTTGCGTCTAAACCCTAAGACGTATCAGCCCGAACCCATGTTGGCGAAAAGCTGGGAAGTCAGCGAGGATGGTAAAACCTACACGTTCTCTCTGCGACGGGGCGTTGCGTTTCATCGCAGTGTGCAGTTTACGCCGTCACGCTACCTCAATGCTGATGATGTGGTCTTTTCGTTTCGCCGTCTCATCGACAACAATCACCCTTACCATCCTGTCTCCGGTGGCCAGTACCCTTGGTTTGATAGCATGGACTTCTCGGGGTTATTGAAAGACGTAAAAGCTTTGGACACTTATCGCGTTCAATTTACGCTCTCACGCCCTGATGTGTCTTTTTTATCCACTTTGGCAACCAACTTCTCGGTGATCCTCTCGAAAGAGTATGCGGATCAACTTCTTACTGCTGGCACCCCAGAAAAGATAGATACCTATCCGGTCGGTACTGGCCCATTTGCACTGGCAGAGTTTCAGCCACGCGAATTTATTCGCTTGCGTCGCCATTGGCAGTATTGGCAGGGCCCAGCACCCATGGAGCAGGTGGTATTTGACGTCTCAACGCGTGGCACAGGCACCTTAGCAAAAATGCTGACTGGTGAGTGCGATGTGCTCGCCTCGCCGGTTGCTAGTCAATTGCCTGTGGTCGTCGATGACAAGCGTTTTCATTTGTCATCTCAAACCGGCATGAACGTCGCCTTTATCTCCTTGAATACCCGCCATCCGGCCTTGTCTGAAGTGGAAGTCCGTCAAGCGATTAATCTAGCCATTGATCGCAATGCCCTACTCAGCTCGGTGTATTACGGCACTGGCGCACCGGCCACCAGTTTGCTGCCGCCCATGTCGTGGGCTTACGATCCCAACAGCCAAACCGAATACAACCCGAAATTGGCCGCCGCACTCCTTGCTAAAGCGGGCTATCGCCAAGGTTTTAGCATTGATTTGACCGTGCCAATGAAACCCACCGCTTTTAACCCGAGCCCACGAAAAACGGCGGAACTGATTCAAGCCGATTTAGGGGCGATTGGTATTCGCGTCAATATTATTCCGGAGAAAACAGTCAACCGTGTGGCTATTCGCGAAGGCGATGATGCGCATGACATGGTGCTGACCGGCTGGGTGGCAGACAATGGCGATCCGGACACCTTTTTGCGTCCACTACTGACATGCAATGCAAAGTTTACTGGCTGGAATATGTCAAACTGGTGCAACCGCTACTTTGATCAAAAACTCAATGAAGCGATTGCGACGGAAGATACCGAGGCGCGCAAGGCCTTGTATATCGAAGCACAAACCATTCTAAATCGTCGTATGCCCGTCGTACCTTTAGCGCATGGCATTCAACATCAAGTGCGTGACGCAAGCCTAAAAGGCTTAACCATGACGCCATTTGGCGCCGACAGCTTTGCTGACGTATCTCGGGGGCGCTAATGCTGATTTATACCTTACGACGCCTCAATCTGTTCCTAATCACCTTGGTGATCCTCACCTTGGTTGGCTACAACATTATGCTGTTGGCGCCTGACTCAGTATGGCATGGCTTTGATTACTGGATTGGCTGGTTATATTACCTACGCCAATTAGTGGAGGGGCATTTAGGCATGGCCGCTAACGGCGAGCCGGTAATGGTCACCCTTGCGCATGTCGCCCCAGCTACCTTGGAGCTATGCCTTGCCGCATTGGTGATAAGCTTTGTGGTTGGCGTGCCGCTCGGCACCTTAGCGGGCCTGCGCAGTCAAGGGCCAACAGATAAGCTGATCTCCTCGCTTGCTGTGGTGGTTTTCTCAATTCCCACCTTCTGGCTGGCTATTTTGTTTATCATGCTGTTTTCGCTCGACTTACAGTGGTTTCCTGTGTCTGGGCGCTATAATCTTTTATATGAGATCCCTCATATTACCGGCTTTGCGTTGGTGGATTTATGGCTGTCGGATTTACCGCTTCAAGGCAAAGTCGCCACTGATATCATGCGTCATCTCGCCTTGCCAACGCTGACACTGGCGGTGGTGCCCACCACGGAAATCATCAAAATGGTGCGCAACTCGATGGCGCATGTGATGAGCCAAAATTACATCAAAGCCGCTGCGACTAAGGGCCTGTCTAAAACCGAGATCGTGTTGCGTCATGGCATGAAAAACGCCATTCCACCCATTATTCCTAATTTTGGTTTATTGGTATCAACCATGGTCACCTTCGTGATCATTGTGGAGTCGGTATTTAACTGGCCGGGAATTGGTCGTTGGCTATTAGATGCCCTGATCGCAAAAGACTACGCGTCTGTTCAAGCTGGCGTTCTGGTGATTGGTGGCTTTGTGTTACTGATAAATATCATTTCAGATGTTGTGGGTGCGTTTATGAACCCTCTGGTAAGGAAGGAATGGTATGCCCTCAAATAATGTCTATGTCGAGCAGCATATTCCCACCCAGCTCGAGCGATCGTGGGCGGCATTTCGTCGTAACAAGCTGGCCGTGATTGGTTTTTGGTGCCTTGTCGGCTTGATCTTGGTGACGATATTCGCTCCCTTATTAGCGCCTTGGAGCCCACAGCATCAAACCGGTCACCTGTTGATGGCGCCGTCTTGGGTGCAGTCGGGTCAAATTGAATACTTCTTGGGCACAGACGATCTGACCCGCGATATGCTCTCTCGCCTGATCGCCGGCTCACGTTTAACCTTTGGCTATGCGCTGATGGTGGCGATTGGCGCGGGTATTGTCGGTGTGGTCATTGGGGTGCTAGCCGGCATGACGAAGGGGCTAAAGTCGAGCTTTTTGAACCATATTCTCGACAGCATCCTCTCGATTCCTTCGCTGTTGCTTGCCATCATTGTGGTCGCTTTTTTAGGGGTGGGAGAAATGCAGGTGCTACTTGCAGTCTGGCTCTCTCTGATCCCTCGTATTATTCGTGCGGTGTATACCGCCGTACACAATGAGATAGAGAAAGACTACATCATTGCCGCGCGCCTTGATGGTGCCAACGACTTTTATCTGCTCTATCACTCCATTTTCCCGAATATGGCGGTGGTGCTGAGCACTGAAATGACCCGAGCAATTTCCGTCGCCATTCTTGATATTGCAGCATTAGGCTTTTTGGGCCTCGGCGCCCAGCCACCCGCACCGGAATGGGGCGCGATGCTGGGTGATTCGGTCGAACTCATTTTTACCGCGCCTTGGACAGTCACACTCCCGGGAATGGCCATTGCGTTTAGCGTTTTGGTTGTTAACCTTGTTGGTGAAGGGGTCAGCCAAGCTATCAACGCAGGAACAGAATAATGCCGTTATTAGATATTCGTCACCTGACCATTGAAATCGACACCCCGCAAGGGATGGTGAAAGCGGTTGACCGAATGAGCCTAACCATCAATGACGGAGAGATCCGTGGCTTAGTGGGAGAATCTGGCTCAGGAAAAAGTTTGGTCGCCAAAGCCATTTGTGGGGTCACCAAAGATAGCTGGCATGTGAGCGCCGACCGGTTACGATTAGGTAATATCGATTTACTTGAGCTTCCAGCACGAGAACGTCGTCATGTGGTCGGTAAAGACATTGCGATGATCTTTCAAGAGCCCTCGACCTGTTTAGACCCCTCTGAGGTCGTCGGGCATCAGCTGGAAGAGGCCATTCCGCCTGCCTCGTTTTCAGGTAGCTGGTGGCAACGTTTAAACTGGCGCAAACAGCACTCGATTGCCTTATTGCACAAAGTGGGCATCAAAGATCATAAACGGGTGATGGACAGCTATCCATATGAGCTCACCGATGGGGAATGCCAGAAAGTGATGATTGCGATGGCGATTGCCAACCGCCCTCGCCTGTTGATCGCTGATGAGCCAACTAACGACCTCGATCCTATCACGCAATCGCAGATTTTCCGGTTACTCAGTCGTACCAATCAGCTTTCTAACACCACCATTTTGCTGATCAGTCACGACTTAACCTTAGTAACACAGTGGGCGGATCGTATTACCGTGATGTATTGCGGCCAATCGGTTGAATCAGGCAACCGTGAGCAAATACTTACCACGCCGCATCATCCCTACACGGATGCTTTGCTACGTGCGATGCCCGATTTCAGCCAAGATATTCCCCATAAAAGTAAATTGGAAACATTACCGGGCTCGATTCCTCCGTTACAGCACTTACCGATTGGTTGTCGCTTGGGACCTCGGTGCCCTTATGCGCAACGTAAATGTGTTGAAGTGCCGCATACACAGAAAATCAAAAACCATAAGTTTGCCTGCCACTTCCCATTAAATATGGAGAATAAAAATGACCGCTCTTCTTGAAGTCGACGGGTTAAGCAAAGATTATTACCACCGCACTGGCTGGCTAAGAAAACGCATCACCCATGCAGTGAAGCCCGTTTCTTTCCAGCTAGAAGTCGGCGAAACCATCGCTTTTGTGGGGGAAAATGGCTCGGGAAAATCGACCCTAGCACGTATGATTGCAGGCGTGATCGAACCGACATCGGGGCAGATTCGGGTCAATGGTGAAGAGCTGACGTTCAAAGATTACCAAACCCGCTGCAAGCTCATTCGCATGATCTTTCAAGATCCCAATACCTCGCTCAATCCAAGAAACCAGATCGGACAAATTCTTGAAGGACCGCTGAGACGAAATACCAATATGACGCCGCAAGAGCGTGGCAAGCGCGTTAAAGAAACCCTGCTGCGAGTGGGTTTGTTACCCGAGCATGCCTACTTTTACCCGCAAATGCTCGCAACGGGGCAAAAGCAGCGCGTGTCGCTGGCACGTGCGTTAATCTTGCAACCGAGTGTGATTGTGGCCGATGAAGCCTTGAACGGGTTAGATATGTCAATGCGCTCACAGATCATCAACTTGCTACTCGAGCTCCAAGAAGAGATGGGACTGTCGTATGTTTACGTGTCTCAACATATGGGCGTGATTAAGCATGTCACCGACAAGGTGATGGTGATGCAAAAAGGGGAAGTGGTCGAGTCAGGTAGCACAGAGTCCTTGTTCGCCAATCCTCAGCATACATTGACCCAGCGTCTGATCGATAGTCACTTTACTGCGCCCATCCTCGATAGACGCTCGCGTAAATCTGCGTCGACGCGTACCTAGCTTTATCGCTGATCCAGTCACGATAAAGGCCACACATGTGGCCTTTATTATCTCAAGCAGTTTTGCGCCTGATGTTACGCTAAACTTTGATTGATTTGTGCAAGGACGGCCGCCGGGTCATCGGCTTGTGTAATCGGACGCCCAATCACTAAGTAGTCGGAACCCGCTGCAACAGCTTGTTCTGGGGTCATAATTCGGCGCTGATCACCAGCCGCACTGCCCACAGGCCGGATCCCGGGCGTCACCAACTTAAAGGCATCGCCACACTGGGCTTTCAGCAAACTGGCTTCTTGCGCTGAACACACCACACCATCCAATCCCGACTGTTGCGTCAGCTTGGCAAGGTGCTGTACCTGCGCTTGTGGTGAGCGTTGTACCCCACTTTGGCGCAAATCCGCGTCCGTCATGCTGGTCAATACGGTAACGCCGATAAGCAATGGACGGTTGCCGCCATATGGCTCAAGCGCCTCACGTGCTGCACTCATCATCCGCTCACCGCCTGAGGCATGAACGTTCACCATCCATACCCCTAGCTCTGCCGCGGCCGCAACCGCTTTCGCACACGTGTTCGGAATATCGTGAAACTTCAGGTCAAGAAAGACATCATGACCGTATGCGTGTAATTGTTTAACCAATGCAGGCCCAAATAAGGTGAACATTTCTTTGCCCACTTTTAAACGACACGAGCCCGGCTCAATTTTATCCACAAAGGCCAATGCTTGATTCATGTCTGCATAATCTAAGGCGACGATGACTTTCGGGTCTTGCATTATTGCTCCTGATTCCTTCACAAGGTTGTTATTCTCGCACTCTGCGTGCTCCCCAGCTGTCGCAGCCATTTGCGGTGACAGCAAGATAAAAAAACGGCGATGCCACTGCATCGCCATTATTCCCCATCCAAGCCCCGAATTGGCTTAATCGCTCCCCAGTTTTTACATGAGGGGCACTGCCAATAAAGCGCATGGGTGGAAAAGCCACACTTACGACAACGGTAATGCGGCTTAACTTTAATCTGTTCTGCAACAAGGTCTTTGAGGGTATTGAGACTGGCTTTCGCGCGCCCCTCTTCCGCCTGTTCCACATGGTATTCCATCAGCTTGTGGAAACCACGCATGGTCGGGTTACGGGTTAGTTGGCGGGTCAGGAAGCTTTGTGCCATCGCGAGGTTCTCATTGGCACTGATCACCTCTGAAAGCATCAGTTCAGCGCTGACGCCGGCTTTTTTCTCAATACATTCTTTTAAGAAACGGACAAGCTGCATTTCGCGTCCCAAGGCGCGATAACTTTGCGCGAGAAGCGGTAAAGCCTCGCTGACAAAATCAGCATCTTGCTCGAGAATGTTTTCCAGCTGCTTAATCGCCCCTTTATAGTCCTCGTGCTGAATATCAAGCTTGGCTAGCATCAGACTGGCTCTGACACAGCCTTTATCATAGGACAGGGCGCGCCGTAGCAGTTGTCGGGCTTTGTGCTCATTCCCCTCACCCATCTGCTGCATCGCTAACTCACAGTGAAAATGAGCGATGTCTTTGCGCAGTTTGCTCTTACCCAATTTAACCAGTTTGGCCGCGGTATCTATCGCTTGTTCCCACTCACGTGTTTGCTGGAAAATCGCTAAAAGCTGTTGTAGCGCAAACTCTTTGTAGTCAGGCTCATCGACCAATTTGACAAAGATTTTCTCTGCGCGGTCGAAAAAGCCCGCTACCATGTAGTCTTTCGCCAACTGTTGCATGGCGAGATTACGTTGGTCGAGGGTCAGGTTAGGACGTGCAATGAGGTTTTGGTGAATGCGGATCGCTCTGTCGACTTCGCCGCGAGAGCGAAACAAGTTGCCCAACGCGAGGTGAGTATCAATCGTTTCATTATCGACTTGGAGCAGTTCAATAAAGAGATCGACTGCTTTATCCGACTGCTCAGACAGCAGTAGATTGAGTCCCGTGACATACTGACGAGACAGATGATGTGACTGTTCTTGCCGTCGATGACGAGCATTCCTGTTACCCATATACCAGCCGTAACCGGCCGCTATTGGCAATAACAGAAACAACAGCTCTAGCATGAATTAATGTTCCTTAAGCGGGTCCGTACGCAATTTATCAAGTTCTTTGCGTTGTTTCTCTACCTGCTTACGCAATCCTCGCGCCGTTAAGCGCGCTTTGAGGTACAGCGCTCCACATACCAGCCAGCCTATGCCAAAGCCAATGACAAAGACAATGCCCAAGATGACTGACAGCTTAAATTCACCTTGCGCGATAAGATAGTTAAAGTTAATCACTTCTTGGTTTTGCGCTCCCAGCGCCAAGGTGATCAAAAAGCATAACACCAGAAACAGAATGCCGAGTATTTTCACAAGTATTCCCTCATTGCGAAAGGCCTAGCGCCCCATCAATCATGATAAACCTGCCAGATGCGAGGCATCTGTCACTGTGATAGTTCCTGTGAGTTAAGCCAAGCTGCGCACCGTATTAAAGGTGTGCGTGTATCAAGGCGTAACATCCGGCGCCTGACCTTGTGATGACTGGTACGAGATCTTACACAGGAGGTATGATTATGCAGGAAATTCATCACGCAAGCTATGATCGATAGACATAAAAAAACGGCACACCTACAGCATGCCGTTTTTTTCAGCGCACATCGCTTAACTGTAAATGTTAACGCGATCGCGAAGTTCCTTACCCGGTTTAAAATGCGGAACGTACTTACCGTCCAATTCCACTTTTTCGCCCGTTTTAGGATTACGCCCCACACGAGGCGCACGATAATGCAGTGAGAAACTACCAAAACCACGGATCTCGATGCGGTCACCGCTCTCGAGTGTGGTCGCCATGTGCTCAAGGATTTCCTTGATGGCATCCTCTACCTGCTTTGCAGATAGATGGGTTTGCTGACTACAGAGCCTTTCAATCAACTCAGATTTGGTCATAAACACCCCGCTTTAGTATGTTTCTCAACAGTATAAATGCAGAGAGGGAAAATTTCCCCCTCTTATTGTGCATTATTCGCTCTTCGCTGCTTTGAACGCGTCAGCCATAGCGTTACCGAACGCGCCTTCTTCGGCTTTGTTCAGGCTAGCCATTGCTTCTTGCTCGTCAGCTTCGTCTTTAAGACGTACAGACAGGTTCAGAACGCGGTTCTTACGGTCAACACCGGTGAACTTCGCTTCAACACTGTCACCAACAGCAAGTACTTGAGTCGCGTCTTCAACACGATCACGAGCCGCTTCAGAAGCGCGCAGGTAACCTTCAACACCTTCTGCTAGCTCAACAGTTGCGCCTTTCGCGTCAACAGCAGTCACTGTACCGTTAACGATAGCACCTTTTTTGTTGGCTGCCAGATAGTTGTTGAATGGGTCTTCTTCCATTTGCTTGATGCCCAGTGAGATACGCTCACGCTCAGCATCAACCTGAAGGACCACTGCAGAGATCTCGTCACCTTTCTTGTATTCGCGAACAGCTTCTTCGCCAGCCACGTTCCAAGAGATGTCAGACAGGTGAACCAGACCGTCGATGCCGCCGTCTAGACCGATGAAGATACCGAAGTCAGTGATTGACTTAATCTTACCAGTTACACGATCGCCTTTGTTCTGAGTTTCAGCGAATTGCTGCCATGGGTTGGCTTTACACTGTTTCAGACCTAGGCTGATGCGACGACGCTCTTCGTCGATGTCCAGAACCATAACTTCAACTTCGTCACCCACGTTAACCACTTTAGATGGGTGGATGTTTTTGTTGGTCCAGTCCATTTCAGACACGTGTACCAGACCTTCAACGCCTTCTTCGATTTCAACGAAGCAGCCGTAGTCAGTTAGGTTGGTTACGCGACCAGTCAGCTTGTGACCTTCTGGGTAACGGTTAGCAATTGCTACCCATGGATCTTCACCCAGTTGCTTCAGGCCTAGTGATACGCGAGTGCGCTCACGGTCAAACTTCAGAACTTTAACGTTGATTTCGTCACCAACATTAACGATTTCTGATGGGTGCTTAACGCGCTTCCACGCCATGTCAGTGATGTGAAGCAGGCCGTCAACGCCGCCCAGATCAACGAACGCACCGTAGTCAGTCAGGTTCTTAACGATACCTTTAACTTCCATGCCTTCTTGCAGAGAAGCTAGCAGCTCGTCACGCTCAACGCTGTTTTCTGACTCGATAACCGCACGACGAGAAACAACAACGTTGTTGCGCTTCTGGTCAAGCTTGATTACTTTGAACTCGAGCTCTTTGCCTTCCAGGTGAGAAGTGTCACGTACTGGACGAACGTCAACCAGTGAACCCGGTAGGAACGCACGGATGCCGTTCAGTTCTACGGTGAAACCACCTTTCACTTTACCGTTGATGATACCCATCACGGTTTCAGCTTCTTCGTACGCTTTCTCTAGCTGGATCCAAGCTTCGTGACGCTTAGCTTTCTCACGAGAAAGCTGAGTTTCACCGAAACCGTCTTCCACTGCGTCCAGGGCTACGTCTACTTGACCGCCAACTTCAATTTCAAGTTCGCCAGCAGCGTTCTTGAATTGGTCAGCTGGGATAGCAGATTCAGATTTCAGGCCTGCGTCAACCAGAACGAAACCGTTCTCGATAGCAACAACAGTACCCTTAACAATAGAACCTGGGCGAGTTTCGATTTCTTTTAGAGACTCTTCAAAGAGTTGAGCAAAAGATTCAGTCATTATATTTAAATCTTCAATTTGATAAACGTCCACGGGTATCCTACCGCATGGGGTTGTTAAATATGTTAGCCATCATCCTTGCAGCTAACGGTTATAGACTGCTTATGCAGCCGATAATTTGCTTTCAATAAACGCCAGCGCTTGCTCGATCACCTCGTCAATTGACAGTGAGGTTGAATCTAGCACCAATGCATCTGGCGCGGGGCGTAATGGTGCCACCGCTCGGTTGCGGTCACGGTCATCACGCTCTTGAATTTCACTTAAAAGGCGGTCAAAGGTAACATTAACCCCCTTTTCTTGCAACTGCTGCTGACGGCGGCGGGCACGCTCTTGTGCACTGGCATCTAAGAATATTTTCACTTCGGCCTGCGGAAAGACCACGGTGCCCATATCACGGCCATCGGCAATCAATCCCGGCTCGCCGGCAAACGCGCGTTGACGACGCAACAGTGCTTCACGCACACGTGGTAACGCGGCAACTTTTGACGCCTGATTCCCGACTTGTTCGGTACGTAGCGTCGCGGAAACGTCTTCGCCTTCCAGAATCACTTTTACCAGCTCACCTTCGGCGATGAACTGTACATCTAGGTTAGCAGCCAATGGCACTAATGCATCTTCTGAGGTGGTGTCCACATCATGGTGAATCGCAGCCAATGCCAATACACGGTATATCGCGCCAGAATCCAACAAATGCCACTGCAGTTTTTCTGCCAGTCGCATACATAAGGTTCCTTTTCCAGCACCACTTGGGCCATCTACTGTAATAACAGGCGCCTGTGTCGGCATAAATCTCTCCACATTTGGTTGAGTGCGTCGACGTTGCGCTATCCAAGCGCCCTCATACAAAGGGAAGCAACGCCGATAAATCGGCGCTTATTATAGAAGAAAGCGAGGAGGAAATCACCGCCACCGTCAGTTTATCCGTACGTATGGCGGTGGGATATTCAAGACTGACTAATGGCCGCGAGTTTTTCAAAGTAGTCTGGGAACGTCTTTGACGTACAACCCGGGTCATTAATGGTAACTGGCGTGTCACTCAACGCCACCAGCGAGAAACACATCGCCATCCGATGATCGTCATAGGTATCGATCGCCGCATGAGTGAGCTGCTGAGGCGGTTCAATGTACAAGTAATCATCCCCCTCTTCGACCACCGCTCCCACTTTTTTCAACTCGGTTGCCATCGCATGTAAGCGATCGGTTTCTTTTACTCGCCAATTGTAAACGTTACGAATACGCGTGGGGCCTTTGGCAAACAGCGCCGCTACCCCAATAGTCATGGCCGCGTCAGGGATGTGGTTGAAGTCCATGTCCACACCATGAAGCTCGCCTTTTCGTGCAATGACGTAATCATCACCCCACTCGATGTCAGCGCCCATTGCCGCTAACGCATCGGCAAATTGGATGTCACCTTGCACACTATGACGACCAATACCGGTGACCTTCACGGCACCGCCTTTAATGGCCGCGGCCGCGAGGAAGTAAGAAGCCGATGACGCATCGCCTTCTACCATCAGATGGCCTGGCGATTGATAGCGTTGCCCCGCCGGAACCACAAACCGCTGATAGTTATCGTTATGTACCTCGACGCCAAACTGGGCCATGATCGCCAAGGTAATATCAATATAGGGTTTCGATACCAAGTCGCCTTTAATGGTGATCCGCGTTTCTTCACGCGCTAACGGCGCGGCCATCAACAGGGCGGTTAAGAATTGGCTAGAAATACTGCCATCGATACTGACATCGCCGCCAGCGAGACCCGTGCCTTTAATATGTAATGGTGGGTAGCCTTCGCTCTCTAAATAGCGAACCTCTGCCCCTATGGCATTGAGTGCCTCAACAAGGTGGCTAATGGGACGCTCTTTCATGCGCGGCTCACCGGTTAGAGTGATCTCACCTTCACCCAAACACAGCGCGGCCGTTAATGGACGCATGGCCGTACCCGCATTGCCTAAAAACAGCTCCAGTGGCGCTTGGGTATGAAAGGCGTGTCCCAACCCTTCCACAACACACTCAGTGCGATCGTCAGACAGCTGATAAGACACGCCTAAGTCAGTAAATGCATTGAGCATATGACGCACATCGTCACTGTTGAGCAGGTTGGTTAAGCGCGTCGTACCGGATGCTAGCGCGGCCAGCAGTAAAGCGCGATTAGATACACTCTTTGAGCCGGGAAGGTTAATGTGACCATCGATATGAGAGATCGGGGAAAGTGTCAGTTGCTCCATTCTGGTTTAATTTCCGTGATGCTTTGTGCAACCAGAGTAACCAAAATACAAGCCATCTCACAATTATTATTTTTATCAAAGTAGAAACAAAAACGTCCCAGACGCAAAAAGCGGCTGGGACGCAAACCGTTTTACACCGCGTTAGGCGTATTTTTTCTCAAACTTCACCATGAAGTCGACTAATGCCTGAACCCCTTCAAGGGACATTGCATTATAGATTGACGCGCGCATTCCTCCGACATCTCGATGCCCTTTCAGCGCGTGCAATCCATGCTCCATCGCTTCGGCGAGGAAGGTGTCGTCCAGCTCACTGTTAGCGAGTTGGAAAGGCACATTCATCAGTGAGCGATTATCTGGGTGAACATCGTTGCGATAGAAAGAAGAGTTATCGATGCAATCGTACAACAGCGTCGCTTTTTGCTGATTGTGCGCATAAATAGCCTCAACTCCCCCTCTCTTTTTCAGCCATTTAAAGACTTCTGCTGCCAGGTACCAAGCAAAGGTGGGTGGCGTATTGAACATGGATTCTTTCTCGGCCAAGACTTTGTAGTTCAACACACTCGGCAACACATCTTTAGCAAGGTGTAATAAATCATCACGCACAATCACCAAGGTCAGCCCCGCCGGACCGATATTCTTCTGCGCCCCCGCATAGATCACGCCATACTTGGACACATCTATCGGGCGAGAGAGAATGTTCGATGACATATCTGCCACGATGGGTTTGTTGGTTTCCGGCAGATCCGTGATTTCAATCCCATCAATGGTTTCATTGGGGCAAAAATGCACGTATGCGGCATCATCACTTAACAACCACTCGTTTGCCGGCAAGATAGCGCGTTTACCATCACGCTCGCGCGTCACATTGATCACATTGGGAGTGCAGTAGCGCTTGGCCTCTTTGACGGCACTCGTCGCCCAGTAACCGCCATCGACATAGTCAGCAATGGTGTTGTTACCCAGTAAGTTCATGGGTACCGCCGCAAACTGAGCGCGTGCGCCACCTTGGCAAAAGAGAATGTGATAATTGTCTGGGATCACCAGTAGTTCACGTAAATCTTGCTCTGATTGACGAGCAATGGCTAAAAACTCTTTACTGCGATGAGAGATTTCCATCACCGAGGTGCCAAGACCGTTCCAATTGGTGAATTCTTTTTGTGCTTTTAGCATTACCTCGCGGGGAAGCATCGCGGGTCCGGCAGAAAAATTGTATACCTTGTCCATGTTGTGGAGGGGCTCCTGCTGTTTTTTATCTGCAAGACGTATCTCGCGTTTTGACGAAGATACATCGTTGAAAGGCGTAGCTACTGATTTAACACGTTTGCATGGGCTTTGGAAATATAGCGCGTAAAAAAGGGCGCAGATCACTGCACCCTTTTATTGTTTTATGATTGCAACACGAGGACTTAAGCGTCTTGATCGCTATCCGTCTCACTCGGTGTGTCATCATTGTCCTCAGAGCTGGTCTCAGAGGCGGGTGCGTCACTGGTTGCATTGGCATTTGCCGCCGCTTCGTTAGCCAGTGCTTCCATTTCCTCTTCATCCGGCTCTTCGATACGCTGAAGACCAACCACTTTTTCATCATCACTGACGCGGATCAGTCGTACGCCTTGGGTATTACGGCCCACTTGGCTGACTTCTTCCGCGCGGGTACGTACCAGGGTACCGGCATTGGTGATTAACATCAGTTCATCACCGGTGCATACCTGGATGGCACCGACAACGTCACCATTACGCTCAGAGACTTTAATCGAGACCACACCCTTGGTCGCACGGCTCTTCGTTGGATATTCTTCCAGCGCCGTGCGTTTACCAAAGCCGTTCTCCGTCACCGTCAGGATATCACCATCCGACTGCGGCACAATCAGGGAAACGACTTGGTCTTTCTCTGCGAGCTGAATCCCGCGGACACCTGCCGCGGTACGGCCCATTGCCCGTACTGTCTCGTTAGACGCCACAAAGCGCACCACTTTACCGAATTGCGAGAACAGCATGACTTCGCTGTTATCATCAGTCAGCTGCGCGCCAATGAGGCTATCACCGTCACGCAGGTTCACGGCAATAATGCCCGCGCTGCGTGGACGGCTAAAGTCAGTCAGCGGGGTTTTCTTCACGGTGCCGTGCGCAGTGGCCATGAAGACGTATTTGTCTTCTGCATATTCACGAACCGGCAGAATAGTGGTGATCCGCTCGTCGTCTTCCAATGGCAGCAAGTTGACGATCGGTTTACCGCGTGCGTTACGCGACGCATGTGGCAGTTGATACACTTTCAACCAGTACATACGGCCACGTGTCGAGAAGCACAAGATAGTGTCGTGCGTATTCGCTACCAACAGACGCTCAATGAAATCTTCATCTTTCATGCGCGTGGCTGATTTACCTTTACCACCGCGACGCTGCGCTTCATAGTCACTCAAGGCTTGATATTTCACATATCCCTCGTGTGACCATGTCACGATGACATCTTCTTCGTTGATCAGATCTTCGATATCAATGTCAGCGCTTGCCGCCGTGATCTCGGTCAGGCGCTTATCGCCATAACTATCACGAATCGCCTCAAGCTCTTCGCGGATCACTTCCATCAAACGCTCGGTGCTGGCCAAGATATGCATTAATTCAGCAATTTGTTCCAGCAGCGATTTGTATTCATCAAGGATCTTGTCGTGCTCGAGCCCAGTCAACTTATGCAGACGCAAATCCAGAATCGCTTGCGCTTGTTGCTCAGTCAGATAGTAGGAACCGTCATCTCGTGCACCAAACTCAGGCGCTAACCACTCAGGGCGCGCAGAATCAACACCCGCCGCTTCCAACATGGCAGACACGCCACCTAAGCTCCAGCCTTGTGCTTGTAGCTCTTGTTTGGCAACTGCTGGGGTCGGCGCTCGACGAATAAGCTCGATTACTTCATCGATGTTAGCCAGCGCAACCGCTAGACCTTCAAGGATGTGTGCACGCTCACGCGCTTTGCGTAATTCATACACAGTACGACGAGTGACCACTTCACGGCGGTGATTGACAAAACACTCCAACATCCCTTTGAGGTTGAAGAGTTTTGGCTGGTTGTTATCCAGCGCCACCATGTTGATACCAAACGACGTTTGCAACTGAGTCTGGGCATACAGGTTGTTGAGAACGACTTCTGCCACCGCGTCGCGGCGACATTCGATCACAATCCGCATCCCGTCTTTATCTGACTCGTCACGCAGCGCTGAAATGCCTTCAATTTTCTTATCTTTGACAAGCTCAGCAATCTTTTCAATCAGGCGCGCTTTGTTAACTTGATACGGGATCTCATTGACAACAATGGTTTCTTTACCATGTTTATCTGCTTCGATCTCCGCCTTCGCACGTAGATAGATTTTGCCTCGACCGGTCTTATAAGCATCTTCGATGCCTTTACGGCCGTTGATCATCGCCGCGGTCGGGAAATCAGGACCCGGAATATGCTCCATCAGCTCATCGATGGTGATATCTTCGTTATCGATATACGCCAGACAGCCGTTGATCACTTCGGTGATGTTATGAGGTGGGATGTTGGTTGCCATCCCCACCGCGATACCAGAAGCGCCATTCACTAACAAGTTAGGCACGCGCGTCGGTAAAACATCAGGGATTTGCTCCGTACCGTCATAGTTAGGTACGTAGTCCACTGTTTCTTTGTCTAGATCCGCGAGGAGCTCATGGGCAATTTTTGCCATGCGCACTTCGGTGTAACGCATCGCCGCGGCCGAGTCACCATCAATGGAGCCAAAGTTACCTTGGCCATCCACCAACATATAACGCAGTGAGAAAGGCTGCGCCATACGAACAATAGTGTCGTAAACCGCGCTATCACCGTGTGGGTGGTATTTACCGATTACGTCACCGACCACACGGGCCGATTTTTTATATGGCTTGTTCCAGTCGTTGCCAAGTACATTCATCGCGAATAAAACGCGGCGGTGTACTGGCTTTAGGCCATCACGCACGTCAGGAAGAGCTCGGCCAACAATGACAGACATTGCATAGTCGAGATACGAGCTTTTCAGCTCCTCTTCGATATTGACTGGCGTGATCTCTTTAGCAAGATCGCTCATGGAGCCAACATCCCTCAAATAATGTTTGCGTATTCAAATACGTGACCACGGAGGATAACACAAAGCCACTCGCTAGACACGTGAATATGGCTAAGATGTATCATAGATCTCGTTAGAAAAGCCTCTCAACGCGTCTATGCGGGTAAAAACCCATCACTTCCGTGTCTGGCTATCAAGAATTAAAAATAAAAGCCCAGAAACGTCCTCAGCGCTTATTTACTTTTTCTATTTACCGTATAGCAGCGTCATCTTCACCCTTTATCGCTTCCTGTTTGCTGTCATTTCAGCCATTTTGGCCCATACTTAAATCGTGAGAACGCGTGACATACGACGCGTAGAAAGGATTGTTGTCGACACGTTCGACTAAGGAGTAAGCAGCATGCTGACTCGTATCGTGAATGCTATCGGAATGTGCTTGATTGCCGGTAAATACATGTTAGCGTGCATCATTGCTGTCAGTGCAATGATGACTGCAACCTTGTAACCACTATCACGCGGCCCGGCTGGCGAGCCGCGTTTATCGCTCACCGACACTTGGCGGGACCACTAAGCTCGCTTATCCTGCAGCGCCCTTTTGCGTGCCCAATACCACCAATTACACTTCCTTTGTTCCACGCGTTCCCGAGCTGCAACGACACAGCATTTGGGTATATAATGCAGCAAAACCAATAAGGAAGCTGTATTTATGAGCCACGTAGCTAACGTTGACCCGGCAGAAATTCAAAAGTTTGAAGACATGGCATCACGCTGGTGGGATTTGGAAGGTGAGTTTAAACCCCTCCACCAAATCAACCCGCTACGCTTGCAGTACGTGATAGAAAAAGCCGGCGGCCTGTTTGGTAAAAAGGTGTTAGACGTTGGCTGCGGCGGAGGCATTCTTGCCGAAAGTATGGCTCGCGAAGGCGCCGAGGTCACGGGACTAGATATGGGCAAAGAGCCACTGACCGTTGCACGCTTGCATGCGCTCGAATCCGGTATTGACGTACAATACATTCAGTCGACCGCTGAAGAACACGCTGATAGCTACGCCGGCCAGTACGATGTGGTGACCTGCATGGAGATGCTAGAACACGTGCCAGAACCTGCCTCAGTGATCCAAGCGTGTGCGAACATGGTCAAACCTGGCGGTCATGTTTTCTTTTCGACGCTCAACCGCAATACCAAGTCGTGGCTATTTGCTATCGTGGGCGCCGAGCACCTGCTCAAACTGGTTCCGAAAGGCACTCACGACCATCATAAGTTTATTCGTCCTTCTGAACTGATGGCGATGATCGATACCACTGCCCTCCAAGCGCGTGGTATGACCGGCTTACACTACAACCCATTAATCGGCATCTATAAGTTATCCAACGCCAATGTCGACGTGAATTATTTGCTCCACACTGTCAACCCCGCTTAAAGAGTTGAGGCATTGTATGACCACCCCCGCAACGGTTTTGTTTGATCTCGATGGCACGCTGCTAGATACCGCGCCGGATATGGGCATGGCAGCGAACCGCGTGCTCGCAGAGTACAACTTACCACCTCTTAGCCAAGAGCAAATCTACCGCCATACCAGTCATGGGGCGCGCGGTTTACTGACCGCAGGGTTTGGTGATAAAGCCAAAGAGCAAGATCCCATCGCCTTGCGGGCCCGTTTTCTGCATCATTACGGCCAAGCGATTTGTTCGGGGACGACTTTGTACGAAGGTATCGAAGCGCTCCTCGATCTGTTAGAGCATCAGGCCATCCCGTGGGGCATTGTCACCAATAAACCTGAAGGGCTCACCCATCAGCTGTTAACCTTTTTTCCACGCCTGCAGCAGGCACAGGTTATTGTCGGGGCTGACACTTACGCGCACGCCAAGCCTCACCCATTGCCGCTTCTCGAGGCAGCGAAAACGCTTAATTGTGCACCAGAGCACTGCTTCTATGTCGGAGATATTGAAAATGACATGTTAGCCGCACGGGCGGCCAATATGGGTGCCGCGGTCGCCGCGTGGGGATACACAGGTGGTGATGATGTAATCAGTAAATGGGAAGCAGATCATATTTTCGCCACCCCACACCATCTCAGTGCCTTTATTGGATCCTAATCACACCCCACAAACCGTGGGGTTTGTTGCCTTTTCAATCAGTTAAAACGGATCACTGTTCGAGCCCAAGATCAATCAAAATAAATTTTTTTTCTTGGCCTTTTTACTGTTTCAACGATTGAAATTCTCGCTAATCTTGGCGCACTTGGAACGCTAGGTTGGTGATTACTAACTTGCGTTATAACATCCCCAAGATATCCACACCTCATCAGAGTGTCGTTCTCTTGCAATATCGCGGTTATATCACTATCTTGTAACGCATCGACAAGCCGACCCCTATATATAGTGTATGAGCGACGCAACGTCCGCATAGAGGCCGACCAAAAAATCATCAGGCATTTTATAAAATCTTGCGAAAATAGCAGTTTGGCAAGGAAATTTTGGGAAAGCACACAAAATGAACAAAGAAATAACCGTACTTAAGCGTGATGGACGCAAAGAAAATTTAAACCTCGATAAAATCCATCGCGTTGTTACTTGGGCTGCAGAAGGCCTCACCAACGTCTCCGTTTCTCTCGTCGAGATGCGCTCTCACATCCAGTTTTACGATGGCATGCGTACTGAAGACATTCATGAGACGATCATCAAAGCTGCAGCGGACCTAATTTCGGAAGAAAGCCCAGATTATCAATACCTTGCTGCTCGCCTAGCGGTGTTCCACCTACGTAAAAAAGCGTACGGACAGTTCGAGCCGCCCACGCTCGTGAAGCATGTGAAAAACATGGTTGAGAAGGGTAAATATGATGCCCACATTCTCGAAGACTACAGCGAAGACGAGCTCGACACCCTAGACAGCTATATCGACCACTGGCGCGATATGAACTTCTCATACGCAGCCGTTAAACAGCTGGAAGGCAAGTACTTGGTTCAAAACCGTGTGACCGGTGAAATCTACGAGAGCGCCCAGTTCCTGTATATGATGGTTGCTGCGTGCTTGTTCGCTGCCTATCCAAAAGAAACGCGCCTTGATTATATCCGTCGTTTCTATGATGCGGTTTCTCAGTTCAAGATCTCATTGCCCACGCCAATTATGTCTGGGGTACGCACACCAACGCGCCAGTTTAGCTCGTGTGTACTGATAGAGTGCGACGATAGCCTAGACTCGATCAACGCGACCTCTAGCGCCATTGTTCGCTACGTATCTCAGCGCGCGGGGATTGGTATCAATGCCGGCCGTATCCGCGCGTTAGGTAGCCCAATTCGTGGAGGTGAAGCTTTCCATACGGGTTGTATTCCGTTTTATAAATACTTCCAAACTGCTGTTAAATGCTGTTCACAAGGCGGTGTGCGCGGTGGTGCAGCCACCTTGTTCTACCCTATTTGGCACCGAGAAGTTGAATCCCTGCTGGTATTGAAAAATAACCGTGGTGTGGAAGAAAACCGTGTTCGTCACATGGATTACGGCGTGCAAATCAACAAACTGATGTACACCCGCCTATTAAAAGGTGGCAACATCTCCTTGTTCTCGCCGTCTGATGTACCGGGACTGTATGATGCGTTCTTCGAAGACCAAGAGAAGTTTGAGCGTCTGTACACCCAGTATGAAGCGGATGCCTCTATTCAGCGTGAAACGGTCAAAGCTGTCGATCTTTTCTCTTTGATGATGCAAGAGCGCGCATCAACCGGTCGTATCTATATCCAAAACGTGGATCACTGTAATACGCACAGCCCATTCGATGCGTCCGTGGCACCAATTCGCCAGTCTAACCTGTGTTTGGAAATTGCACTGCCGACCAAGCCACTCAACAATGTTGAAGACGAAAACGGTGAAATTGCGCTGTGTACCCTCTCTGCATTTAACTTGGGTGCGCTGGAGTCACTGGACGAGCTTAGCGAGTTGGCCGATCTGACCATCCGTGCGCTGGATGCCCTGCTTGATTACCAAGACTACCCGCTACCGGCAGCACGTAAAGCGACCATGAACCGCCGTACCTTGGGTGTTGGTGTGATCAACTTTGCTTACTACCTAGCGAAACATGGTGTACGTTATTCCGATGGCAGCGCAAACGGTCTGACTCACCGTACCTTTGAAGCCATTCAATATCACTTGCTTCGCGCCTCTGTTGAACTTGCAAAAGAAAAAGGCGCGTGCCCTGCGTTTAACGAGACCACCTATTCGCAAGGTATTCTGCCAATTGATACCTACAAGAAAGATTTGGATGGTATCTGTGACGAGCCTCTGCACTTAGATTGGGAGACGCTACGTAAAGACATTCAAACGCATGGCTTACGTAACTCAACATTGACCGCCTTGATGCCATCAGAGACGTCATCACAAATCTCAAATGCCACCAATGGCATTGAGCCACCTCGTGGTTACGTATCGGTAAAAGCATCGAAGGACGGTATCCTCAAGCAGGTCGTGCCGGAATTCCATAAATACAAGAATAACTACGAGCTGCTCTGGAACATTGGTAGTAATGATGGCTACTTACAGTTAGTCGGTATCATGCAAAAATTCGTCGATCAGGCGATTTCCGCCAACACCAATTATGATCCGAGCCGTCATCAAAGTGGTAAAGTTCCAATGAACCAACTACTCAAAGACCTGCTCACCGCTTATAAACTCGGGGTTAAAACCCTGTACTATCACAACACCCGTGATGGTGCGAGCGATGGTCAATCGGATCTGAGTGCTGCGCAAGCAGATGATGATTGTGCCGGCGGTGCATGTAAGATCTAACAAATTGGGGTAAGGGCCTGCCCTGCGGGCCCTTTTCTAGAGGTTAATAGGATTCATGACTTACAGTACGTTTTCTAAAGTCAACAACGACCCATTGAAAGAGCCAATGTTCTTTGGCCAATCGGTCAACGTGGCGCGTTACGACCAACAAAAATATGAAATTTTTGAAAAGCTGATCGAAAAACAGCTTTCTTTCTTTTGGCGCCCAGAAGAAGTTGACGTGTCAAGTGACCGCATTGATTACAACAAGTTGCCTGAGCATGAAAAGCATATTTTCATCAGTAACTTGAAGTATCAAACGCTACTCGATTCTATCCAAGGCCGTAGCCCGAATGTCGCCTTGCTTCCTCTGGTGTCAATTCCTGAGCTGGAAACTTGGATTGAGACGTGGAGTTTCTCAGAAACCATCCACTCACGCTCATACACCCACATTATCCGTAATATCGTTGCCGATCCGGCGATTGTATTTGATGATATTGTGATGAATGAGCACATCCAGAAGCGCGCCAACGACATTGCGCAGTACTATGACGACCTCATTCAAACCACTAACTACTATCACCAGTTAGGGGAAGGCACCCATACTATTAATGGCAAAACCATCAGCTTAAGCCTGCGTGCGTTAAAACGTAAGCTGTACCTGTGCCTGATGTCAGTGAATGCACTCGAAGCGATTCGTTTCTACGTCAGCTTTGCTTGTTCATTCGCCTTTGCGGAGCGTGAACTGATGGAAGGCAACGCCAAAATCATCAAGTTTATTGCCCGTGATGAGGCGCTTCACCTTACAGGCACCCAGCACATGCTGAATATTCTGCGTAGCGGGCAGGACGATCCAGAAATGGCTGAGATTGCCAAAGAGTGCGAGCAAGAGTGTTTTGATCTCTTCAAAGACGCCGCTGAGCAAGAGAAAGACTGGGCAGAATACCTGTTCCGTGATGGCTCTATGATTGGCTTGAATAAAGACATTCTTTGCCAGTACGTCGAATACATCACCAACTTGCGTATGTCGGCAGTCGGCCTTGCCCCTGCATACGATAACGCCACCCAAAACCCGATTCCGTGGATCAATGCGTGGCTATCTTCCGACAATGTGCAGGTTGCACCGCAAGAAGCCGAAATTAGCTCATACCTCGTGGGTCAAATCGATAACGAAGTGAGCGTTGAAGACTTTGGTGACTTCGAGCTATGACCCGAATCACGATTGAAGTGAACGGTATCAAGGTGGGTGGCAACACCCACCAAAGTTTGCTTGAACAACTTGAGCAAGCCGGTATTCAACCCGAATATCAATGCCGCAATGGCATGTGCGGTGCGTGCCGTTGTCAATTGCAACAAGGTTCGGTCAAACAAGAAGACGCGATGGCATTTGTTCGTCCCGGCGAAATTCTTACTTGCCAAAGTGCGCCACAGACCGATGTGTCAATTGCATTTGAATACCAGCCCGCAGCGAAAGCAAAAGTCGTTAATGAGTAGTGAGCCTACGCCCACTACTTCTCTCACCTTAGCGCCCAACAGGCACCGATTTAAGCAATCGTCTCAGCATCAATAAAAATGTCATCATGGCGCGCTAATGATGCGTAATCGGCAATCACCGGCTGCCCATGAAGATAACGCCTTAACATGTCCAGCAATACCGTCGCCATATAACAGCGGGCGTTGTCATGGGAGAAATGGCGTTTAAAGCTTAGTCGCTGTCCCCACTCTCCCTCGGGGGTGGAAATCGCCACGCAAATTTGTCCATGAAGCTCAGGACCACATGCTAAACCAATTTGATGCTGGCCTTGTGCAATGGCCGCGCTGGCCATGGCTAATGAGGCAGCGAGCGGGTTGGCAACGGCTTGTTCGGGCACATGCGCATTTGACATGACCCAGCCTTGCTCGACCAAGTGTGCAGCTTGACCGTTTAACGTGCTAGCTAACCATCCGCCCGTAAATTGCTCCACCACCTTTAATACCGCACCTTGACGATTGAGATCGGCGGCCAGCGCTTGCACCATCGCTTGGTTGCAACTGACAACATGATCGCCAAGGCATGATTGCACCGCATCAATGAGCTGCACTTTATCGGGATGATCGTCAGCCATGAAGAGTTTCACTTCAATAAACGGCAGACTCGAGCGATAACCCAGCGTCACATCGTCAGGCAACGAAACAGATGCCATGGCATCGCTGATCCCCGATTCGGATAAGCCAAATGTGAACAAACGGTAACAAGAACGCGCACTGGGTGCATAGTTGTGGCTTAATTCAGGCAGAATCTGCTGCTCTACCATGCAGAAAAACTCTGAAGGCACCCCAGGTGTAAAATAGAAGTGACAGCCATTTAAGTGGCAATAAAAGCCACAGGCAGTGCCATTGGGATTATCGATGAGGCGAGCGCCATCGGGGAGCATGGCTTGTTTTAGGTTGCTTTGCGCCATAGGACGGCCATGACGCTCGTAGCGCTGCTTTAATTCATCCAGCCAGGTTTCATTGAGTGTCAGCTCTACGCCCATCGCCGACGCCATCGCTGCCGTGGTTAAATCATCGGTGGTTGGCCCTAACCCACCATTCACAATCACCACATCCTCGGTTTGAGATAGCCGAACAAGCTCAACCGCCATCTCATCGAGCTCATCCCCGACGGTGACACGCCGAGACATCGCAAATCCATTTTCGTACAGCATGCGGGACAGCCAAGCCGCATTGGTATCTGTGATATCGCCAAGCAAAACTTCTTCACCGGTCGACAGCATCGCGATACGTGGCATGGGTGTTTTATGTTGTTGATTGTCCACCTAGCCGCTCCTTTTGATTAGTATCCTAGAGCATTGATTATGACATCACACGCCATTACGCACTAGCCCAAGCCAATCGTACACTTTATTTTACGGTGTCGTATCTATATCATTACACTCATCAGTTTTTTAATCTGCATAAGCAGTGCACAATACGCATAAATTCACGTTATCTTTTGCGCGAACACAACAATTAACTTTTTATTTACACTGGTTAAACATTATATGAACAAGGTACTAGGAAGTTCGCTAATCATTGCAGGTACGACCATTGGCGCAGGCATGCTCGCGTTACCGCTTGCCTCTGCAGGAATCGGGTTTGGCGCATCGATGGCGCTGATGGGGGTGATGTGGGCCTTGATGACCTACACCGCATTGTTGATGCTAGAAGTGCACCAATACGCCGACGCTGACGCCACCCTACACAGTCTCGCAAAACAATTTTTAGGGGATAAAGGCAAATGGCTGGCATCGTTCGCGATGCTTTTTCTTTTCTACTCGCTTTGCGCTGCTTACATTGCGGGCGGTGGTAGTCAGTTGAATGAGAAGCTTGCACAGTGGTCCTCGATTCAACTCCCACCCGCAGCGGGCGCGGTGCTGTTTACCTTGGTGTTTGGATTGGTGGTGACACTAGGAACCAGCAAGGTAGATTTAATCAATCGTGGGCTATTCACGCTAAAAGTGGTGTTCTTGATCTTGGCTCTAACACTACTCACTCCCCATGTATCGAGCATTAATTTGGTCGAAATGCCGGTGGAGAAAGGCTTGATGGTTGCCGCACTCCCGGTCATCTTCACCTCGTTTGGCTTTCATGGCAGCATCCCTTCGATTGTACGTTATGTGGGGATTGATTTGCCCTCCTTGCGCAAGGTGATGATTATTGGTTCAACCTTACCCCTCGCCTTGTACATTTTTTGGCAGGTCGCGAGCTTGGGGAGCGTGGCGCAGTCAATCTTGCTACAAAACGGTGAGTTGTCACAATTTGTGAAAGTCATTCAGGCAGTGGTGCAACAAGACTATATTGCCTCGAGCATTTCGCTGTTCGCAGACTTGGCACTCGCCACGTCATTCTTAGGCGTGAGTTTAGGGTTGTTTGACTTTATTTCAGACAGCTTTAAGCGTCAGGACACAGTCGGCGGTCGACTGCAAACAGCGGCAATCACTTACTTACCGCCGCTTGTTTTTGCGCTTTTCTATCCACAAGGCTTTATCACTGCCCTTGGCTATGCTGCCATCGCACTGGTTATTCTTGCGGTCGTGTTGCCTGTGCTAATGGTACGTAAGGCTCGCCAGACCGTCTCTACCGACAACCATTATCAGGTCATTGGCGGTAATTTAGGCCTGAGTTTGGCGATGGTCGGCGGTATCGCTGTGGTGGTTGCGCAATTTATGGCGTAAACCTCCCGCTCACCGTGCACTATCAAAACGCCCAGCTTTGGCTGGGCGTTGCTTATGGGCAATGACACGCCTATCGCTATGTGCCTCTACCCACCTAAAAGCCCTCTGGCTAAGGTACTTATCCCGGCCAACGTACACAGTACCAACATAGCGCGCCGAACCAGTACAGGCTTCACCTTCGGCGCGACACGGTAGGCTAACCACGTTGCGAGTAAAACCGCGGGCACCGCGAATGCGGCTTGCTGAACATGCCACCAAGTAAGATAGTCCGTCGCGCCCAGCGCAATCAATGACAAGATACAGCTAATCACAAAGTAGCCGGCCAAGCAGGCACGCATCTTATTCACTTCCGCATGCTGCAATACCAGTGCCATCGGCGGCCCACCGATACTGGTTGTGGTGCCCATGACCCCCGATGTAAACCCAGCAATAAAGAAGTTGAGGCGATTCGGTGCAATGTTGAGACGTGCCATACTAGCAAACACTGCCAGTAAGACCGCCGTGCCAATGATGATTTCTAGCATTTGCGTCGTTACCACCAACATAATGGCGCCTGCTAGCATGGTGCCAGGCACACGCCCCAAGTACGCCCAGCTCAAATCACGAAAAGACAGTTGGTGGCGATACTGCCACGCATTGATACTGGCGAGGGTCAGCCCCACCATTGAAATCGTGGTTGGGACCAATTTCGGATCAATCATAAGCAGCAGCGGCGCAGCGACAATCGCCATGCCAAAACCAATTAAACTTTGCACAAAACAGCCCAAGCCTAGGATCACGGCCACGGCAAATGACACGCTTAAATCTGCCATAGTAAAGCTTCTTTATATTAAGTTATTTGCGCGAAATTTTAGCGGCTAAGCGCACGCGATACTATCACTCATTAACAGATTGATTACTCAGGCGTGTCAATTCTACGTAACACGTAAGCAACGTGCTGGCGAAGCGCTGCCCTTAGCGACGCGTGGCATGAATAAGCAGATTGCGTGGCGTTAAGCTCGGCGCACAAAACTGGACCAGATCGACGTGATAGTTATGTTGCTCAAGATACAGCACCCGATCGAGCGCTAGCCAAAGTTCTAAGGCTCGGCGGAACGCAGACTTCACGACATTGATTTGTTCCAGAATCACAAATCGCGTCTCTCCCCGAGCCAAATACGGCGTAAAGTCGGTATCGCTAGATACGGTTAAGCCTTTTTGCGTCGCGCCCCAATGACAAAACGCCTCAAAGCCATCATTCAGTTGCGACTTTTGAATCGCCGGCAGCGGTAAATACTGGTCAGACTGAAAAGCATCACGCTGCCACTCATCAAACCCTAACCGGTACGTGACTTCTTGATAGCGCTGACGACGGACACGCTCACCACCGGTGGCCGCTTCTTGAACCGCGATTTTAAGATCGGTTTTGCTCAGGACCAATCCTGCTTGCTGCCCCGCATCTGACAAAGGTTGATACGTCTTACCCGTGATCAATTGATAACAACACGGTGATACACTTATCGCGTTAAGATCGGCCGCAACCGCTTGGCGCAATAGGTGCACATGCAGATCGCCACAAGCATGCAGCGCCAAGGCATGATCGCAGCGATGAATCACGGGTAATGCCGCATCACTAAAGGCATCCAGGTGATGAAACTGCATCGGCAACTGGTGCTGTTCAGCATAAGCTTGGCCTTGTTCACAAAGCGCCTGCTGCCACTCTAAACTGTCCACTCGCGCGGGTGTACTTGCCGCCACAGCCCGGCCTAAATATCCTTTCCCCGCACACCACTCTAGATATCGTTGCGTTGATGGTTGTGTGGGGACGGCGCTCAAGTAAGCGCGAATTTGCGCCCACTTCCGCCCGGGGACACCCACGCCAAGCCGCTCATCCATAGCCACTGCTGCCATCTTGGCCTCAGGGACATCCGTTAAGCGTGGAATCGCGGCCAACGCTGGCCACCAGTTCGCCAGTTGCTCTGCCACTTGGTTCGGCGCCGCCTTCCATTGCGCGGCCTGTGAAATGTCGAGCGTTGAAAGCCATTCACACAGTTCAGGACACGATGACCAAGGCAGACACGCATGTGCCATCGGCATGGGTCGCCATAACCACTGATACTCCACCAGCAATTCGGTCAGTTGCTTAAATTGAACAAGATATAACGAGTTAGGCATCGGGCTGGCACCTTGATTGCTCGACAAATAGCGGCGTCACTGGGATCAAAAAGGGCTGCCGAAGCAGCCCTAATGGCAATCCCTTATTTTATCGAATCGGTAGTGGAATGTCCTTAAACATTGCCTCAATTTCGTCGTTAGAGCGCAGTGCGACGGCTTGGTCAACAACGTTGCGCGTCAAATGAGGCGCGAAACGTTCGATAAAGTCGTACATATAGCTTCGTAAGAAGGTTCCTTTACGAAAACCAATCTTGGTGGTGCTGGCACCAAAGATATGGCTCGCATCAATCGCTACCAAATCGGTATCTGTATGACTGTCCATCGCCATACTGGCAATCACCCCGACTCCGAGCCCCAATTTCACGTAAGTTTTTATCACATCGGCATCGGTCGCGGTGAAGACAATTTTGGGGGTGAGATGAGCGCGATGAAAGGCTTCATCTAGCTCTGAGCGACCAGTAAAGCCAAACACATAGGTCACCAGTGAATAGGCCGCTAAATCTTCGATGGTGATCTGCTTTTTATGCGCCAGTGGGTGATCTGGGGTAACGATAATTGAGCGATTCCAGTGGTAACAAGGTAGCATCACCAGATCTTCATAGAGGTGAAAGGCTTCCGTCGCAATCGCAAAGTCCGACGTCCCTTTAGCGACTGAGTCTGAGATTTGCGTGGGTGTGCCTTGATGCATATGCAACGACACTTTCGGGAAACGCGCAGTAAAAGTTTTGATCACCTCAGGCAGTGCATAGCGCGCTTGGGTGTGCGTGGTTGAAATGTTTAGGTTCCCCATCTCTGGGTGGGTGTGCTCGCTTGCCACCGCCTTAATGCTTTCAACCCGTGAGAGAATATCTTGCGAAATAGAGACAATCGCCTCACCTGCTGGTGTCACTTTGGTTAAGTGCTTACCGCTCCGCTCAAAAATCTGCACGCCCAGCTCATCTTCTAACAACCTGACTTGTTTACTGATCCCAGGCTGAGAGGTATATAAACTCTCTGCCGTCGCAGACACATTCAAGTTATGATTGACGACTTCAACGATGTATCTAAGCTGTTGTAGTTTCATAGTGCAGACGCATGAGCCTCGTAATAAAAGTGACCGCCTTAGGATTTCTCTTCTTCATTTATATACCCAAATTCGATTATTTAATAGGCTTTGGTTATATAAACGTTAGTGATTGCACATTCACTAATCGATCCTGTGCCTATGGTGTGAGAAGGATGGAATATTCCTGCGAGGAAAACCCAGAATCAAGCAATTAGAGTCGCGAATTCCACCAACATGGGCCACACTCAAACAAACTAACGCGAGATCGAACGTAAGTGAGGTTGAAACTCAGGTTAGAGACGGATCACTGAACCGTGTTAACACCTGTATTCATGCTATCTCTGACCTTAGAGATCGTGTATCTTAATCAGTTGAGTTTATTACAAGGAACATCGACGCTGAATTATGAATATTGCCTTGATAGCTGGCCTTTGTGTCATATTGCTCGGCCTGATTGTCGGCTACAACATTTTGGCTCAACAGCGCAAACAGATTGAATCGCATAAGCGTCAAGAAATGGCCAAACACATTGCGGTCATCGACGCTACCGAAGAGCTAATTGGTAACGCTCACAACCTGCCTTATAGCGGGACTTTGTTAGTTTGCTTGAACAAGAAGATCCTTGATTCACTTAAAGCGATGCATGAGATCGATAACTCAGATAAATCTATTCCGCAGCGTATCAGTGCCACGCAAGCGCAAATTGACCAAATTAAACAAAGTTTCTCGAACAAAGAATCGACATCGTTTCGTGTTCCAGATAGCGACCGCCAAGCTATTTCCATGCTGAAACTGGTAAAACGCCTTCGCTCGGTGATTAAAGCGGAGCACTCAAAAGGCCGTTTACAAACCCAAGCCTTTGTGGCTGAAAATGCGCGCCTCGAGCAAATGCAGCTCAAAATCAATATTGAGAATGTGGTGAAGCGCGCTAACGAAGCGAAGCGCAAAGGCCAATTGGGCACGGCACAACAATTATTGAAAAAAGCGATCGATGTATTGGGTACCAAAAACGACAATTACTCGGCGCAAATGAAAGAACGCCTTCAGCAAATGCACACTGAGGTGACAGAAACACTCAATACCGGTCACGAAAAGAACAAGTCCGATCAAGAACAAGAGAAGAGCGAACTCGACGAACTCTTCGCACCAAAGAAAAAATGGTGATGGGCTTAAAACGAATGACACATTCAAAAAAGGCGCTTATCGCGCCTTTTTTATTGACTTAACGTCGGTCTCTCCGGCTTAAGCGCTAAATCGCATTTTGATATGGTCAAGCACCCCATCCGACGCTTCTTCCAGCAAATCCAACACTTTTTCAAACCCCTGCGCGCCACCGTAGTAGGGATCGGGGATTTCCTGTTCTTCTCCCTCACTCCAACTTAAAAACAAAGAGAGCTTGGATTGATGCGCGTCCGGACACATCATTTGTAAGTCGGATAAGTTGCTCTGATCCGCCGCCAATATCATATCGTGTTTTGCAAAATCATCGGGCTGGATCTGTCGAGCACGAATACCTGCGAAGGAATACCCTCTCGCTTCTCCCGCTTTTTGACTACGTGGGTCGGGCGGATTACCTTGGTGGTATCCCGCCGTCCCTGCCGAGTCGATACGAACCGCCAGTCCTCTAGCCTCAGCACGTGCTCTTAGCACGGCTTCAGCTGTCGGTGAGCGACAGATATTGCCTAAACATACCACCAACACACTGGGTATCGTTGCCGCTTCCTTCATTCACTATTACTCCTTTTGCCTGCGAGCTCACAGTGTATCAGGCCGTCTATTTGCGCGACTAGCTTAGTGCCACCGTATAATCAATCACAATTAAATCCTCAATCACGGGACGAAACACTTCCTTTAACGCTTCGTGTGCAGGATGGGGCAAGTAGGTTTGTCGCGCCGTCTCATCACGAAAGGTCATTAAAATCACATGGCTGTAGCCTTGGTTTTTCCCCTCTGGGCTATTGTTTTCGCCCCACTCTACCGACTCCACCCCTTCAATGGTTGAGGGCATCGCCTCGAACGCATCACGGACAGCCTGAATCTGCGCATCGCGTGCATTGGGCACAAACCGTACTACCAGTACATGACGTATCATTTTAATTCCTTATTGATTTGCCAAATCGACGCTCAATTGTTCGGAAAGGAACTGATTAAATGCTTGCCAAGACTGTTTGTCGGCTTGTTCGCGATAACGCTTCGAACCAAAAACAGTAAAGGCATGAGGCGCCCCAGCATACACTTGCGACCAGTAATCAAGGTTGGCAGCTTCGAGTTCATTAATCAGCTGCGCAAATTCACTCATGGGAACAGCTTTATCCGCACCACCGTGAGCAATAAAAAGTGATGCAATATCTTGTGAATACGCCTGTCCACTTGGGGTTTCCAAGCCACCGTGAAAACTGGCATAACCACTGACTGGCATCTGCTGCGGATTGCGTGCAAGTTCGAGTGTCACTGTCCCGCCAAAGCAATATCCTGCCACCACAGGCGCCTCAATCCCTTGCGACTTTGCCGCTTCCATGCCCGCTTGAATTAAGGCTTGCATCCGTGCTCTATCTTTATAAAGCGCGCCTGTCGCCGCCCGCTTCGCCTCTAGTGTTTGAGGCCGGTTCCCTTTACCGAACATATCAAGCGCAAAAACACGATACCCCATTTCCGCCAACATGTCCGCTCGTTGCTGCTCATACTCAGTCAGCCCATCCCAGTCATGGATGATCACCACACTGCCCTTTTCAACCGAGCTAGGAGTCGCTAAATACCCGGAAAACATCTCATTGTCCCATTGATAATCGATCTGCTCTCCCGCCAATACCGGAAGTGAGAAAAGACATGTTACTGCCGCTAGACGTCGCATTGTTTGTTTCATCATTTCATCCTTGGTTGGTCTAGGTATGGGTGGTGTTCAGTGCATGGTCTCTTTACTATAGACACAGGTTCATCGTTTATTGGAAAGCAAATGTCTGAACAGGGTCATAAAAAACGCCAACAAAAACTCAAAGAGATGGTTGATGCCCGCGTAGAAGCGGCTCAGCAAGAAAAAGGATTACTGCTGATAATGACGGGGAATGGAAAAGGCAAATCAACCTCTGCCTTTGGTACAGTAGCACGAGCAACGGGCCACGGGCTCAAATGCGGGGTGGCGCAGTTTATAAAGGGAACGTGGGCATGTGGCGAGCGCGATCTGCTATCGCAGCATGGCGTTGACTTTCACGTAATGGGCACCGGATTTACATGGGATACCCAAGACAAAACCGCGGATACGGAAGCCGCGCAGCAAATCTGGCAACACTGCCAAGCCATGCTGGCTGATCCAAACTACGACTTGGTCGTTCTTGATGAGATCACCTATATGATCACCTACGGTTATATTGAACTAGATAGCGTGGTCGCCGCATTACAGGCAAGGCCCGCCGACCAATCAGTGATTATCACCGGCCGAGGTGCCCACCGCCAGTTGGTAGATATGGCCGATACGGTCTCAGAAGTCCGTAACGTGAAGCATGCGTTTGATGCTGGGATCAAAGCGTGCCAAGGTATCGACTGGTAGTACTGATTTTAGCAATAAAAAATGGGCGAATACGCCCATTTTTATTGATGCTGCTGCCCAACCTCAGGAGGCTGAACGGACCTTTGCCTGTTGTTCCTCATTCGGGTAGCAATCTTTTTGATTACACAACAAAGCATCAATCGACTGGTCGCCGAGTAAGCGCCGCCAGAGGGCAGGGATAGTGCGTGGCAAGACCGGCCCTGGCTCTAGCTGACGCGGGGGAACAGGGCGCCATTCTCCTTGGTCACTTTGCTCGGCAAGCAAAAACTGGAACGGCCGATAGTTCGCCATACCTAATCGCAAGTCTGTGACAACTTGCTGCCCCCCACGATTTTCATAGCGTAAAAAGTCCCGTGCAAAAAAGCGCAAGGCGGTCAATGATTCTGACTCCGCCAGTGGCCATCCTTGCTGCTCAAACGCCATCCAATCGATCTCTGGTGTTTTATCCAATCGCGAGGCAAGCCCTTCCCAATAGGTCTGCTCCCCTCTTACCACAATACGCCAAAGCACCGTATTAAACGGCGTAGGGGTAATAAACATGGGCTTTCCTGACAGCTCAGTGCCTTGGGTTTGTTGTGCCACGCGCGCTTTTATTTGCTCAAGCTGATACACAGAGCTCAATAAATAAAGACTCGAGGCGATCAGTCCAATCACGCAGAGCCTTGCTGCGTTGGCTCTCCAAACTAGCGCCGCAAGCACACCGATCAGCAGTGGCAGTGTATACAAGGGGTCGATGATAAAGATACTGGCGACCGCAACAGGCGGCTTATCCAGCGGCCAAAAGAGTTGCGTGCCATACGCCGTCATAGAATCAAGCAATGGATGGGTAACCAACACACTGACCACCAGCACCATCAGCTGCCATAAAGGCCATGTTTTATCACTCAAGCGCCACCACAGAGCCGCTATCGCGACACCCAAGGGTGGTAACACAAACAGTGAATGGCTAAAGCCCCGGTGGTTGACGGTATTCGCTACCGGATCGCCATAATCAATCACGACGTCGAGATCCGGTAAGGTTCCTAACAGTGCCCCAGCCAAGAGCACCTTAGGGCTACAGCGTCGGCCTGCGACCATACCCGCGACAGCCGCGCCCAAGGCAGCTTGTGTTACAGAATCCATATCCGATATCTGTCCTTTATCCTATTTGTATTAGATAGCTTGGTGCCGCATAAAGCGATCATTGAAACAGGTTGAGTAGCTTGTCAGCCGCCTCTTTCACTTTCTCGTCATCGGCTTTATCCCCGAGCAATTTTTTAATGCCGCGTTGCGCTTCTTTACGCGCTTTCTCTTCCAGCACTTTATTGCTACTCAGTAGCTTTTTAATGTCGAGTTTGTAGCTTGGCGCCTGCCATGTTCCCGCAACATCAACGGGAATGGTCACATCCCGCAACTCATCGATGTCTTTGCCGCCTTGGCCTTTGCTGGTCTCGACCACTGAGGTATACACCGCAAAATCGAGCGTCTCTTTCAATAAATCTGTCTGCCCTTCACTGCGTACGCGCAACGCAGGTGCTTCCAGCAATAAATCGTTGGTCCGCGCCATCCCATTTCCAAGCACAAAGCTTGCGGTCAGCGCACTGAAGTCGGTTTTACGGACTTCGTCAACATATTCCGACTTCTCACCTTTGAGCGTTGCCTTGGCTTCACGCAGCATCTGCGCCAAATTGATCCCATTGATTGCACCGTCTTCAAAGAAGATCGCAACACGGCCATTGATGGCTTCACGCAATGCATAAGGAGATAGCCCCTTACCTTGTACATTGACGTCAACGTTTCCTTTGCCTGCTAATAGATCAACTTCGGCAGCGTCTTGAAGCAGCGGTAGCACCTCGATACCTCGCGCCCGCTTGCTGACCTCGTACCGTGCCGGCGAGACCGACGCATCCAATACCGCACTTGCCGATACCGCGCCTTGATAGGCCTCTGTCACAAAGCGCGATAAGGTGACTTTACCCCGGTTAATGGCCACTTCGGCTTCAGTTTGACCGAGTTCGACGTTAGCGACTTTGAGTCCTTGAAGGGCAAGGGTTCCCGCTACATCCAATTGTTGTAGCGCGGATAGATCAGGCTCTTCTCGACTCAATGCTAGCGTGGTTTGCGCTTGTGGGGCAGCCGATGATGAAGACGCCGAAGCGGCATTGCCTTTATCTTGTTGGGGCACCTCTGTCGTGGTGGGCAGCAATGCATCCACATCAATGCGGTTAGTGTTCAGCGCAAAACGAACTTGGGGAATATCAGTGAGCTTGACGGCCACTTTGCCATCCACGATCACTTGGTCGGTGTTTAAACGACCAACAAGATCCGTCACCGTGACCACATTCGCGTCCATATCATAATCAATATCCGCTGCCAGCTGCTGCGTAATTGACTGGTTAGGCACCGCCTCACCCGAGACCTTAGTCAACATATCCAGCCCTTGAATCGCAAACTGCCTCAAAGACGACGCAACCGTGACTTGCGCTTTACCCGACGTTTCCACGTCCATATCTGCGGTCTTTAACTTGGCGTTAAACCCAAGCGCTGAAGCTTCACCCAGCGCAAAACTTTCTAAGGTAAGATTTGCTTCGCGCAGTGTCACGTCTCCCGATTGCGCAGATAATGTCATCGCAAACTGACGTAACTGACTTTGCATGGGATCCGTCATCAATTTCACATCACCTTGGCCTTGCAGGGAGAAGGTTTCTGCATTTTGGCTTCCCACCAGCGAAACGCTTACCGGCGTCCACACCGCCGGTGCCAAATTGCCAATCTCTACATTCACCTCATCAAGACGTGTCTGTGTACTCGCTTGATCATCTTTGAGCAGCACACTGGCATTACTGACACGCAACCCTTGTAGCGTTATATCCCAGCCAGCAGCCGGTGTTTTGGCTGGTGATGCTGAGTTGCTCGGTGTCACAGGTGTGCTTTCCGTGGTGGTTTCAGACTCGGCTTGCTGTGGGGTAAGGTTAGTTTCACCATTGGCAAGCGTTTGGACAAAAATACGCGGGTCTTGCAGTAAGATTTCACCCACATGGAGCTGCTGAGACAGTAAAGGCAACACATCAATAGACATTTGCGCGCGAGACAGCGCGAGCAAGTTTGGCTCATCAAACCCGGGGCGGTTTTTCACTGCCACATCCGCCACTGAGAAGCCCAAGCTCGGCCAAAACTGCCAATCGATATCACCATCAATGACCAAATCAAAGCCAGTTTGCTGCTTCACTTGCTCAACTAACATCGGCTTAAATTGATTCGGGTTAATGGTGGCGACAACGGCGGCCAGACCGCCGATAAGGATGACCAGTAACCCAGCCACTATCGCCGCAATTTTCTTTACCATCACTGTATGCTCCTTGTTCGCGTGGCGAAAATAACGCGTTATATTTGATAGCGTTATCGACCACAGTTCGACAATCTGGTTCCATTTCATCAAAAAATGCGCCCGTAGGCGCATTTTGATAGTTAAGCCTTATCTTGGCTAATTCGCGAGGCGACCGCCCCTTGTTGGTTCTTATATTTGGCGTTATCACGCTTATTGTAGGGTTGCTCTGCCGGCCCTGACATGGGCTCAAAACTAAGCGCGCCAATGGGCATGCCTGGGCGCAGTGCAAGCGGCAAGCGGCCATTATTATAAAACTCTAACACAATGCGGCCCGACCAACCTGGATCGATACGATGCGCGGTCACATGCACCATCAGTCCCAAACGCGCCAATGATGAACGGCCATCAAGCCAGCCAACAATATCATCGGGTAACGTCACGGATTCATGAGTGACTGCCAGAGCCAGCTGCCCGGGGTGCAAATAAAATGCCTCTCCTTCAGCAACCTCGATTTCATCACTCATCACCTTTTCGAGTTGCGCATTGACCTCTTCTTTTGGGCCAGACAAGTCGATGTAGGGGGCGCCATGATCATTAAAGACACGAAATTGGTTACCTAGAGTCACATCAGCCGTGACACCTGAAATCGATGCATCAGCCGGACGCGGATCAATTTTGATGCGGCCATCATCGAGGTGCTCTTTGATATGCCTGTCGCACAGTCGCATCGGGGTTCCTCACTGTAGATGGTTTTAGAACACGGCATCACGCAAGGTCGCATGTGCCGCTATTCGCTAGATTATCGGTTGGTTTACGCTTTTAGCAAACGGGCAATATGCGCTTTTAGCACATCAATGGCAATCCGGTTTTTACCCCCGCGAGGCACAATGATGTCTGCATATTGTTTTGACGGCTCAATAAACTGCATAAACATAGGGCGGACCGTCTTTTGATATTGCTCCATGACAGAATCCATGGTGCGGCCACGCTCGGCAACATCACGTTTCATGCGGCGTAGCAAACAGATATCAAGTGGGGTGTCCATAAAGACGCTAGCGTGGATCAAATTGCGAAGACGAGGATCGGTGAGCAGCAGAATACCTTCGAGGATAATGACTTTTTTCGGGGTCATCGTCGTGGTGTCCGCCATTCGGGTGTGCTCAGAATAACTATAAACTGGCACATCAACCGACTGACCGGCGACCAATGCTTCCAAATGCTCACACAACAGATCGTGATCCAGTGCCTGTGGGTGGTCATAATTCGTTTTTACGCGCTCTTCCATGCTGAGGTGGCTTTGATCGCGGTAGTATCTATCTTCCGTGATCACGCCGATTTGATGATCGCCGACTTTTTCCTTTAATTCCTTATAAATGGTGCTGGCGATAAGGCTTTTACCGGATGCAGAGGCGCCTGCGATGCCGATAATAACGCAGTGGTGGTTGTTATCACTCATAATATGAATACCCAGAGGAAACTTGGCGGAATCAACATAAACCGCCTGATTATAGGGAGTTGAGCCGGCTGGCGCCAGCGAAAATCTTGCTTGATCGCCACATCAGCCGGCATTCGCGTCTCAACAGTGGTCCGTGCTCAACCTCTAGGACAAGGTTTGTATAGCTATCTGTTCAGGGCGCGTTTCACCTTGCCAATACAGTTTACTCGCCACCGTGCTCGCCATATCACGATACGCATGGGTGTGCTCACTCTCAGGACGTGCCACCACACTTGGCTTTCCGCTATCAATGTCTTCACGAATGGATACATGCAATGGCACCTGCGCCAAAACTGGCGTGCCTTGCTGTTTCGCCATTTTTTCCGCGCCGCCCGTGCCAAAAATTGCCTCATGATGCCCACAGTGAGAACAAATGTGATAACTCATGTTTTCAACCACCCCTAACACAGGGACCGAGACTTTCTCAAACATCGCCACGCCTTTTATCGCATCGGCGAGTGCAAGATCTTGCGGCGTCGTCACAACCACCGCGCCGTTTACCGGAAACTGTTGCGCCAAACTTAATTGAATGTCGCCCGTCCCCGGTGGCATATCTACCACCAAATAATCCACGTCAGGCCAGCGGGTTTCATTGATTAATTGAGCGAACGCTTTCGACGCCATCGGACCGCGCCAGACTGTCGCGTTGTCGGCCGGGACAAGATAACCAATCGAATTCGAGACAATGCCATAGCGCGACACAGGCTCCATCAGTTTGCCATCGTGGGTTTGCGGTTCGCTATGCTGTGCACCGAGCATGAGAGGCACAGATGGTCCA
This sequence comes from Salinivibrio sp. IB872, assembly GCF_001995345.1. NCBI lineage: Bacteria > Pseudomonadati > Pseudomonadota > Gammaproteobacteria > Vibrionales > Vibrionaceae > Salinivibrio > Salinivibrio sp. IB872. The sequence goes on from NZ_MUFO01000003.1 coordinate 55,947, forward strand.
TAGATATCTGCATCCAACAGCCCCACACTTGCCCCTTCCGCGTGCAAGGCGAGCGCTAAGTTCACCGCTGTGGTGGACTTACCAACGCCCCCTTTTGCCGAACTGACCACAATCAGGTTTTTCACCCCTTTTACCGGCGCTTTGTCACCGGCTTTCAGCGGAGCGACGCGCTGGGTCAATGAAAACTGGCTTGCGTTTTCCGGTACCTGTACGGCGAGCCAGTCAGAGAGCGCTTGGATGATCGACCCCGCGGCAAAAGGAAACACCACCTCAATACTGTTTTCATGATCCTTGACCCAATGCGGCTGGCTGGCCCATTGGTCGATCAACCCCGGATGAGAGAATTGATTGAGCAACGTCACCGCTGCGTCTTGGCTCATCACTGATGCCGCTTTTTTCGTTGATTTGTTCTTTTTGCCGCCAAAAAACATGCTTCACCGTCCAATTTATTCATTATTTGGGTCCGCGTCCCTAACCAATTATGCGTAAACGCCTTATGACACGGCCTTGCTCTAGGCAAGGCATATCGTATCAGGTAAGATTTCAGCAATCATTCCATTCATATCATAAGAGCGAACAAACAAGATTATGGCTGCAAACCCACGTAAAATTTTGGTGACCTGTGCGCTGCCTTATGCGAACGGCTCAATCCATTTGGGCCACATGCTCGAGCATATTCAGGCAGATGTATGGGTCCGCTATCAGCGCCTGCGCGGCAATACCACTCACTTTATTTGTGCCGACGATGCTCACGGCACGCCTATTATGTTGAAAGCGCAGCAAATGGGCGTGGAGCCCGAAGCCATGATCGCCGATGTGCAAAAAGAGCATAAAGCCGACTTTGATGGCTTTAACATCAGCTTTGACAACTATCACAGCACGCACAGCGAAGAAAACCGCGAGTTGGCGTCATTCATTTACACCCAATTGCGCGATAAAGGCTATATCACCAGCCGTACGATTTCACAGCTGTTCGATCCTGAAAAAGAAATGTTCTTACCGGATCGTTTCGTCAAAGGTGAGTGCCCGAAATGTCACGCCGACGACCAATATGGCGATAACTGTGACAACTGTGGCGAAACCTATGCACCGACGGAGCTCATTAATCCTCGCTCGGCAGTCAGCGGTGCCACCCCTGTGATGCGCGACTCTGAACACTTTTTCTTTGATTTGCCGCAGTTTGAGCAAATGCTGAATACCTGGACCAAATCAGGTGCGCTGCAAAGCGAAATTGCCAACAAAATGAACGAGTGGTTCGAAACCGGTCTACAACAGTGGGATATCTCGCGTGATGCGCCCTATTTTGGTTTTGAGATCCCAGACCAACCCGGTAAGTTCTTCTACGTTTGGCTCGACGCCCCAATTGGTTATATGGGCTCGTTCAAAAACTATTGCAACAAGCACAACGACATCGACTTTGACGAATACTGGAAAGAAAATAGCGAAGCCGAGCTTTATCACTTTATCGGTAAAGACATCGTCTATTTCCACAGCTTGTTCTGGCCAGCGATGCTGGATGGCGCTGGATTCCGTAAGCCAAACAACGTCTTTGTGCATGGCTATGTAACAGTAAACGGCGCGAAAATGTCCAAATCGAAAGGGACATTTATCAAAGCCAGCACTTATCTAAAACATCTCGACCCTGAGTGTTTGCGTTACTATTACGCCGCGAAGCTAAACAGCCGTATCGATGACCTTGACCTGAGCTTGGATGATTTCATCCAACGCGTAAACTCAGACATCGTCAATAAAGTGGTCAACCTTGCTTCGCGCAACGCTGGTTTTATTAGCAAGCGTTTCGATGGCCAATTAGCCGATACCTGTGCTGAGCCTGAGCTTTATCAGTCATTTGTCGACAAAGCCGAGCACATTGGTGAGCTTTACGAAGCACGCGAATACAATCGCGCTATTCGCGAGATCATCGCCTTGGCAGACAAAGCAAACCAGTATGTCGATGAGAAAGCCCCTTGGGTGGTTGCTAAAGAAGAAGGCAAAGACGCCGAGCTTCAAGCTATTTGTTCTGTCGGCATTAACCTATTCCGCGTGCTCATGACATATCTGAAACCTGTGATGCCTCAGCTTGCAGAGCGTGCCGAAGGATTCTTGAATGACACCCTGACTTGGGAAAGCATTGCTCAGCCACTGACAGGCCACGCCATTAGCAAGTTCAAAGCGCTGTTTAGCCGTATCGATCCGAAAGCGGTGGATGCCATGATTGCCGACAGCAAAGAAGATGTCGCGGTGGAAGAGGCAGAAAAAGCGAAAGCGCAAGGTCCTTTAGCGGATGATCCTATCGCTGAGGAAATTGAGTTTGGCGATTTTGCAAAAGTCGATCTGCGTGTGGCTAAAATTTTGGAATGTGAATCCGTGCCTAAAGCGGACAAGCTGCTCAAGTTTAAGCTCGATATTGGTGGTGAAACTCGCCAAGTGTTCTCTGGGATTAAATCGGCTTACAAGCCTGAGGATTTAGTCGGTAAACACACGGTGATGGTCGCAAACTTGAAGCCACGTAAAATGAAATTTGGCATGTCAGAAGGCATGATCCTCGCTGCGGGACCGGGTGGCAAAGAGTTGTGGATCCTTGAACCACACGAAGGCGCCCAAGCCGGCATGCGTGTGATGTAAGCCAAGACTCACTGGCACCGCGTCATCTTGCGGTGCTGAGATGAGCGTAAAAGAGAGCCTTGATGGCTCTCTTTTTTATGCGCGCTTTTAGTGAAACATTCGCCAATGCGTCAAAACAGTGCATCACTTCACCAGCACAGTGCGAAAACGGCGCAGTTTTCTTTCATTGTCGGCTGCCTAGCCCCTTGCACAGGGCGTGATAAATCTCTCATTTTAGGCACGATTCCTGCTGGGTAGGTCATATCAGCGACTGAAACGCAGGGAGCGACTATGGAATGGCTATTAATGGTAGGAACATTAGCATTGAGCATCGCGGTGGTGGTAGCGGTACAGCTTTTCCGTCAGCGCCCAGATTTGCACTTACACCAACTGCATGAACTACGTGTGCTGTTACAGCATGCTCAGCACTTAGCCACCCAACCCAGTATTAGCTCAGACGACTACCAAGTGCTGTTAAGCCAAACGCGTCACCTTCACCAACTGGCTCCTCAAGCGCAAAAGCCGATGTATCGACTCTTTTTTCACCACCTTCATGCCTTACCGTCTTACGACAACGACACCCAAACCCGTATGAAAAATCGGGCTCTGCAACATATCGTCTACTTGGTGGATGAAGCAGTCCCGCCAGCATTGATTGCGCAACGCGACGACACCCGTTTGGAGAGCTATCAGCAAATCTGGTATACGATTTTAGAACTATTACAAGCAAGGCAGCGTTACAGCCATGCGGCATACCAAGAGCAACAATCCGCGCGCAACGCCCAGCAATCTCTCACCTTGCACCAGCAAATACTCGCGAAGCGCTTACGTCAACTACACGCCTTGTCATTGGCCGACGACATCCAAAAAGAAATTACCGAGGTGTTAAACCAGCTCGCGCAGTCAGAACAACTGCCCTTTGAGCATAAAGTTGCGCTATCGCAGCGCGTAAACCGAATTATGCTTCACGTGCTCGACAGCTTTATCGCACGTGTGCTGACACGCTATCCCTGCCAACACGATGATGCACTTAGCCCCATCGCGCCGTTTCCTCAGTCAGGTTCGGGGCAATGACCTGCCTCAACAGCGTGTCGTCACCCCAATAAAAAAGGGCCGGCAATCATGCCGACCCTTTGTTCTTTAACCCTGACTCACTTCATTAGCCAATGTGCGTTTGACCGCCCATATATGGACGCAATACCTCAGGGATTTCAATGCGGCCATCTGCTTGTTGGTAGTTTTCTAAAATAGCTACCAGAGTACGACCAACGGCCAAGCCAGAACCGTTCAAGGTATGCAGTAACTCAGGTTTTTTCTCACCTTTGCGACGGAAACGCGCCTGCATTCGGCGTGCTTGGAAGTCTTGCATGTTTGAGCACGAAGAAATCTCACGGTAGGTGTTTTGTGCAGGTAACCAGACTTCAAGATCATAGGTTTTCGCTGCGCCAAAGCCCATATCGCCCGTACACAGTAACACTTTACGATATGGCAGGTTAAGCAGTTGCAACACCTTCTCTGCATCCGCAGTGAGTGATTCAAGTGCTTGCATAGAATCTTCTGGCTTAACGACTTTGACCAGTTCAACTTTGTCAAACTGGTGCATACGAATCAGGCCACGGGTATCGCGACCATAGGAGCCAGCTTCTGAACGGAAACACGGTGTATGTGCCGTCATGCACAGCGGCAAATCGGCCTCATCGACAATTTCATCACGCACCATGTTGGTCAGCGGTACTTCCGCGGTTGGGATCAAGGACATCCCTACCCCTTCTTCGGTGGCCGGTTTGGTGTTAAACAAATCTTCACCAAATTTTGGTAACTGACCTGTGCCATAAAGACTGTCTGCATTCACCAAATAAGGCACGTACATCTCAGTATAACCGTGCTCGTTGGTATGTAAGTCGAGCATAAACTGGGTCAAGGCACGATGCATACGCGCCATCTGTCCTTTCATCACGATAAAGCGTGAGCCCGACAGTTTCACAGCACTGGCGAAATCAAGCCCGCCAGAAAGCTCGCCCAAATCAACGTGATCTTTGATTTCAAAATCAAACTGACGCGGCTCACCCCAACGAGACACCTCGAGGTTTTCAGACTCGTCTTTACCCGTTGGGACTTCATCGGCTGGCAAGTTTGGCACCGCCATTACCACGTCGTTCACTTTCTGTTGCAGTTCAGCCAGCTCGGCTTTTGCAGCGTCCAGCTCGTCACCCAAGTTCGCGACTTCTGCTAGTAGTGGCGCAATGTCCTCACCCTTCGCTTTAGCCTGGCCAATGGACTTCGATCGGGAGTTACGCTCTGCTTGCAATTGTTCGGTGCGAATCTGCAGGGATTTACGTTGTTCCTCGAGTTCACGTATAGCGTCAACATCGAGCGTAAAGCCACGACGAGCGAGTTTTTGAGCCGTTTCTTCCAGCTCAGTTCGAAGTAATTTGGAATCCAGCATGCTAATCCTGTGCTTTTCGGGTTGATTAGTTGATTATCACTTGTCATCACGATTTGAAGACAAGCTGCGATCGTGCGTATTGTATAACGCGATTGGCCGAGGGTGACCGTGGATGTCACCACTACTAGGCGACTGCGCCTTGATGGTGCAGCCGCACTTTAAACCTTACCCAAAAAGGGTGAAGTTGCCTAGCGCTTTTGCGGGCTTTTTGCGTCAAGCTCGTCCAGAAAGGCGAGCTTTTCAGCGATTTTAATTTCTAGCCCGCGATTAGCGGGCTGGTAATAACGCACATCACTGACTTCATCGGGCAAATAACGCTCACCGGCGGCGTAGGCATTCGGTTCATCATGGGCATAACGATACCCATCGCCATGTCCCAAGCTTTCCATTAGGGCCGTCGGTGCATTACGAAGGTGCATAGGGACAGGTGCATTCGCCGTGGCTTTTGCATCGCGCAGCGCTTGTTTCCACGCGGTGTAGACTGCATTGCTTTTAGGGGCACAGGCAAGATACACCGCTGCTTGTGCGATCGCGCGTTCACCTTCCGCTGGCCCGACGCGGGTAAAGCAATCCCATGCGTTCAATGCAACCTGCATGGCACGCGGATCGGCGTTACCCACGTCTTCAGAGGCAATCGCTAACAATCGACGCGCCACGTACAAGGGATCCCCTCCCGCGGACACGATGCGGGCATACCAATACAAGGCTGCATCTGGGTTAGAGCCGCGCACGGACTTATGAAATGCTGAAATGAGGTCATACCATGCGTCGCCTTGCTTATCGAACTGTGCCACCTTCTCCCCAGCGACGTCTTTCAGCATCGCCATAGTCACCGCACCATCAGCCATATCAGCCAACATTTCCAGCAGGTTCAAAGCCATGCGCGCATCGCCACTACAGGTGTCCGCCAGAGCGTCTTTCACCCCCGTATCAAAACGTAGCTCTCGCTCACCGAGTCCACGGTTTTTATCCGCCAATGCTTGGTCAATCACCGCAATCAAATCATCACGCTCAAGCGCACTCAGCCGGTACACCCGCGCACGAGATAGCAAAGCGTTGTTTAGCTCAAAAGAGGGGTTTTCAGTCGTGGCACCAATAAAGGTGACTGTCCCCGCTTCAACATGCGGTAAAAACGCGTCTTGTTGGCTTTTGTTGAAACGGTGAACCTCATCAACAAACAGGACAGTACGTACTCCGGCTTGTTTATTCTGCTCTGCACGCACAATTGCATCGCGAATTTCTTTCACGCCCGAGGTCACCGCAGACAATCGTTCGATTTCCGCATTGGCTTGACGAGCCGCGATATCTGCCAAGGTGGTTTTGCCGGTGCCCGGTGGGCCCCAAAAAATCATTGAATGCAGGCTGCCAGATTCGATGGCGCGGCGAAGAGGCTTGCCCTCGGCCAGTAAATGCTGCTGGCCAATGTACTGACTTAACGAAAGCGGCCGCATGCGAGCAGCAAGCGGCCGAAAGTCGTCAGCAAAATCTAGCGGTAGTGTCGACAATCTTCTCTCCCGTGATTAACGCGGCTGACGTTGATCATCCACCAGCACCGAGTCCGGTGGCGTAAATTCAAACAAGGACGCATCCGGTGCCTGACGGCTAAACTGGCTGAGCGTGAACTGGCTTTGCTGCCCATCTTGCTCGGTCACCCGAAAATGGGTCAAGGTGCCATCCGGTTTTACCGTCACGGCAAACGTGCCAATGCTCCCTACCGTTTTGGGGGTCAGGGTAAAGGTGTCACCTTGCTGGGTAATAGTGTACATCTGCCAATCGTCTGGCTGATTGCGGGTTAACAACACAAACGGGGTTTGTGCGGTCGCATCGTCTAACCACATGGCAGTGACTTGCTCGACAAACGGGCTGTAGTACCACAATGTTTCCCCATCAGAGATCATGATATTTTCATCGGGTGTGGTCGTGGTCCAATTGAACAAGTTGGGACGTTCAATGGATAGTCGTCCTTTTGCAGCGTGGATCTGCTCCCCTTCCGGGCTGATCACAGCCTGTTCAAAATTGGCGCTAAAGGCATCCACTTTACTCAATCGGTCCATCAGCTGCTGCTGGGCAGTGGATTGCGCTTGAACAGCAACCGCAAACATCAGCGTCAGCATCGCGATTAGGTGGCGATAAAAAGCTTTCATTTTCATACAACGTCCATCTGATTACGCTTTCGGTGGCGGTGGCGCCAACACTTCTCGGTTACCGTTATGGCCCGGAGAACTTACGACACCGTGTGCTTCGAGTTGTTCCACAATTCGAGCCGCACGGTTATAACCAATTTTAAAGCGGCGTTGCACCCCTGATACAGAGCCGCGGCGGCTTTCGGTGACAAATTCAACCACTTGGTCAAACAGCTGATCCAGCTCTTCGCCATCCGCGCCTGTCGGGGTTTCTCCCGGCAATAAGCTATCGGAACCTTGATCGCCATGAGTGATCTCTTCGAGATACTGCGGCTTACCACGCGCTTTCCAGTTGTTCACCACACGGTGCACTTCTTCGTCACTGACAAACGCGCCGTGCACTCGGATAGGATGGTTAGAGCCGTTGGGCATAAACAGCATATCCCCCATGCCTAGCAGCGACTCTGCTCCCCCTTGGTCCAAGATGGTGCGCGAGTCAGTTTTCGTGGAAACGGTAAAAGCCATCCGGGTCGGAATGTTCGCTTTGATAAGGCCGGTGATCACATCAACGGATGGGCGCTGGGTGGCAAGCACTAGGTGAATACCCGCTGCTCGGGCCTTTTGCGCCAAACGGGCGATCAGCTCTTCCACTTTTTTGCCCACCACCATCATCAGGTCAGAGAACTCATCAACGACCACGACGATATAAGGCAGCTTTTCTAGCGTAGGGGCCGTTTCATCCATGCTGTCACTCGGTTTCCAGAGTGGGTCTGGAATCGGGTTATTCGCCGCCTCAGCGGCTTTGACTTTCTCGTTAAAGCCTTTGAGGTTACGAACACCTAACGCCGACATTAGCTTGTAGCGTCGCTCCATCTCGCCAACACACCAGCGCAATGCATTGCCCGCATCCTTCATGTCGGTGACCACTTCGGTGAGCAAATGTGGGATCCCCTCATACACGGAAAGCTCCAGCATTTTCGGGTCGATCATGATAAAGCGGACATCTTCCGGCGCCGCTTTATAGAGCATACTGACGATCATAACGTTCACACCCACCGACTTACCCGAGCCAGTCGTACCGGCGACCAGTAAGTGAGGGGCTTTGCCTAAATCGGTTACAATCGCTTCACCAGCAATGTCTTTTCCTAACACCACAGAAATCGGCGACTTGCTGTTCTTAAAGCGCTCGCTGCCAACCACTTCCGACATAAAGACGGTCTCGCGGTTTTCATTGGGTAGCTCGAGTCCGATATAAGGTTTACCTGGGATCACTTCCACTACCCGCACCGCAGTGGTCGACAAAGAACGCGCTAAGTCTTTCGACAATCCAGAAATGCGCGACACTTTGACACCCGGCGCTAAGTCCAGCTCAAAACGCGTAATTACGGGTCCGGGATAAACCCCCACAACACGCGCTTGGATTTTATAATCCTCAAGTCGTGCTTCGACTAACCGCGCGATTTGTTCAAGCTCTTCCCGTGTCGCCTGTGACGCGGTTTTTCGCGCAGGATCGAGCAAATCTAAGGTCGGGAAAGGCTCCGCAGGTTTTGGCAAGTTTGGCTCATCTTTGACTAAGAAAGGATGATCAAGCCCAGCAGCCTGTTGCTGGGCTTGCTGCGCTTTACGAATCGTTTCTTGGAACGGATCCTCATCGTCCTCAGCCGCCCCAGCGGCTTGCTCGGCACGCTCTAACTCAGACAAACCGTCTTGATTGCCATAGGTGGTTTCATGAGATACCGGCTCACTCGCCACCTCTTCACTTTCGTCACTTCCTTCACTTCCAACACTTCCATCGCTGGATGCATCGGTCTCTTGCCACGGCGGTAATGTTTCATCCTCCGGCGCGTCATCCGACAGCGGTACGTTCGGTTGGGTTGGTTCGTCTTCTGGCTCGACAACCCCTTGCCACTGTCCCAAGTTAGGCTCAGGGTCATCCAGTGTTTTGCCATCGTCATCGGCGGGTAAGGCTTGTCCCCCAAAGATAATCGGCGTGCTTGGTGCGGCTGATACCCTATCTTCTGGGACTTCTTGCACACTCGGAGACGGGGTGAAGCGGCGCAAATCACTTAATTCCATCGGCTCTGCCGCGTCAGTCACCTTGTCTGACTCAGTGACGGTTTGTACAGCAGGCTTGCCAAGCTCAGTCACCTTATCGCCACGGAGGCGGTTAACCAACCAAGTAGTGGCCCTTAAGGTCACCGACCCTAGGTTATCCACAATGCTTAGCCAAGAGATCCCAGTAAACAATGTAAACCCTGCTGCCCAACAAAACAGCATTACCAATGTGGTGCCTAGTACGTTAAGCAGTGGCAATGCCAAACTGTTGGTGACATCGCCCATCACTCCCCCAGAGGAGAAATGCCAAAAATCATCAAAATTGAGATCGGCTAGCGAACAACTGGTTAGGAATAGAACGAAAAGCCCTAAGATCCTCGCGGCTAAAATCGTGTAGTTGAGTGGCTCGTCGTCGCCACGGCGGCGCAAGAAAACCCACCCCCCCAGCATGGCAGCTGGCGGTAATGGGTAGGCCAAAATACCGAATGAGAAAAAGAGGCTGTCGGCGACCCAAGCCCCTAATGAACCTGCCGCGTTGTGCACATCACCGTGCCAAGCAGTTTGTGACCAAGAGGGATCAGCCGGATTAAAAGACAGTAGCGCAACCATCACAAAGACGGCCGCTGCCAGCACCAAGATAAAGCCACACTCTTTCAAACGCTGAGCGCCATCCAATCGCACCTTGGGCTGAGCCGATTTGGGCTCACGACGCAAAGAAAACTCCATCATCACCTGTTTAATACTTTTCGTTATTCGCATTCCCCACCATGGTTTGAGGTTTGCATTCGCCACTGCACTGACTTTACCACATTCGTGCCTGAACGGCAGGCATGATGCGCGTCAGCGATGAATCTTTACCGAGATATCACATAATTGTTGCTGATTAAGACAAAAAAGAAACCGAGCACGGTGGCTCGGTTTCATCGTTTGGGGGATCGACACCAATGTGGCGATTGGCAAACAGGTTTAGCGGGTGCGAATCACCAAATGATTGCTCTGCTTCACCTCTTCCATTACCACGTAAGTGCGTGTGTCATTCACACCGGGCAAACGCAGCAAGGTTTCACCCAATAACTTGCGATATGCCGACATATCAGCTACTCGTGTTTTAAGTAGGTAGTCAAAATCACCGGAGACAAGATGACATTCTTGGATGTCTTCTAGTGTTTGAACCGCTTTATTGAATTGCTCAAACACATCTGGTGCGCCACGGTTCAAGGTGATTTCGACAAACACCAGCAATGATGCGTCGAGAAACTGGGGATTGAGCAGCGCCGTATAACCAGTGATATAGCCTTGGCGCTCCAAGCGACGGACACGTTCGAGACAGGGGGTAGGAGAAAGACCGACTCGTTTAGATAACTCAACGTTTGAAACACGCCCATCCTTTTGGAGCTCATTCAGGATGTTGCGGTCAATGCGGTCCAATTCCTTGGAGGGCTTTTTTTTGGTATCTACCATTTTTTATTCCACCTTGTTACTTCCTTGCAAAAAGATATACCGAATTAAATAACATCTTTATAAATTTTAGCATCAAATGCTGATTTTTTCCCTTTATACTAGCCTGAAAATTGACAATATCAACAACTAGCCAGCCGATAACACTGAATAAACAAGAGGTGACAGCATGATCATTGGCGTTCCAAAAGAGATCAAAAACCATGAATACCGCGTTGGTATGGTTCCAGCAAGTGTCCGCGAACTTATTTCTCACGGCCACTCCGTTTACGTAGAGACCAACGCTGGTAACGGTATTGGCTTCTCTGACGACGACTACAAAGCCGCCGGCGCATCTATCCTTCCTACCGCGGCTGACGTGTTCGCCAAGGCCGAGATGATTGTTAAAGTCAAAGAGCCGCAAGCGGTTGAGCGTGCCATGCTCCGTGAAGGACAGATTTTATTCACCTATCTGCATCTTGCACCAGATTTTCCACAAACAGAAGACTTAATTAAGAGTAAAGCCGTCTGTATCGCCTATGAAACCGTAACAGATTCTAAAGGTCGATTGCCACTCCTTGCGCCTATGTCTGAGGTAGCGGGCCGTATGTCTATTCAAGCAGGTGCACAAGCACTGGAGAAATCACACGGCGGCTCAGGCATGCTACTAAGTGGTGTTCCAGGCGTTGAACCGGCCAAAATTGTGGTACTCGGCGGTGGTGTTGTCGGTTCAAACGCAGCGCGCATGGCCGTTGGCCTACGTGCTGATGTGACTATTTTAGACAAAAATGTCGACACACTGCGTCGTTTGGATGAAGAATTCCAAGGTCGCGCAAAAGTGGTCTACTCCACAGAAGAAACACTGGAGCAACACGTTCTCAATGCTGATCTGGTTATCGGTGCGGTACTGATCCCAGGTGCAGCCGCGCCAAAACTGGTTAACGAAGACCACATCAAGCACATGAAACCAGGTGCGGCGGTCGTCGATGTTGCCATTGACCAAGGTGGCTGTTTCGCGACGTCACACGCGACCACCCATGCGGATCCAACCTACATTGTTGATGATGTGGTTCACTACTGTGTCGCTAACATGCCAGGCGCGGTTGCTCGCACCTCTACCGTTGCTCTCAACAACGCGACCCTGCCTTATATCGTGAAGTTGGCCAACAAAGGCTATCGCGATGCCTTGGTAGAAGATCAACACCTGCGCAATGGTTTGAACGTTATTCATGGTCAAGTCACCATCAAAGAAGTGGCTGAAGGCTTTGAACTTCCTTATGTGGATGCCATGGACGCATTAAAAGCAGCACATTAATGCCCGCTTTGTACCCTACAATCAAAGGGCACCGTCACGGTGCCCTTTCTTTACCCGTCCAATTTACCTACAATCAGGCCATTCAAAACGAACCTCTATCCTGCCCGGAGACGTGAATGAGTAACATTAAGCATGCTAACCTATTGATCCTTGGTTCAGGCCCGGCTGGCTATACCGCCGCTGTTTATGCGGCGCGTGCCAACCTGAATCCAGTTATGATCACGGGTATGCAACAAGGTGGCCAGCTAACCACCACCACAGATGTAGAGAACTGGCCTGGCGATCCAGAAGGCCTCACGGGTCCAGCCTTGATGGACCGCATGAAAGACCATGCGGAGAAATTCGACACCGAGATTATTTTTGATCACGTCAACGACGTTGATCTGTCTCAGCGCCCATTTCGTTTAAAAGGCGACAGTGGTGAATACACCTGCGATGCCTTAATTATTTCGACAGGTGCATCCGCACAATATCTTGGTTTGCCATCAGAAGAAGCCTTTAAAGGCCGTGGGGTCTCCGCCTGTGCAACCTGCGATGGCTTTTTCTATCGCAACCAAAAAGTGGCTGTGATTGGCGGGGGTAATACCGCGGTCGAAGAAGCCTTGTATTTGTCTAACATCGCCTCTGAAGTCCATGTTGTACACCGCCGTGATAGCTTCCGTGCGGAAAAAATCCTTGTGGATCGCATGATGGACAAAGTTGAGAACGGTAACATCGTTTTACACACTGACCGTGTGCTGGACGAGGTACTCGGCGATGAAATGGGCGTCACTGCTGTGCGCTTAAAAGACACCCAAAGTGATGCGACAGAAACGCTGGATGTAATGGGCGTCTTCGTCGCTATCGGCCATAAGCCAAACACTGACATTTTTGCCGGTCAATTGGAGATGGAAAACGGATACATCAAAGTGGCTTCCGGCCTGAACGGTAACGCCACACAAACCAGCATTGAAGGCGTTTTTGCCGCTGGCGATGTGATGGATCATGTCTACCGCCAAGCGATCACGTCAGCCGGCACCGGCTGTATGGCAGCGCTCGATGCTGAGCGCTACCTTGACGGGTTAGCTGAGAAGTAACCCTCGCGCGATCCCACGCAGGCTGCCCCTGAGCAGCCTGCTCTGCCTCACTCGCAGGCCTTTCATAAAATAATAAGACGATATGGATAAATCTAAACAGCGGGCGCTAACGAAATGGCTCAAGTCGCAGAGCGTGTTAGCCAAACCCTGGTTAGTTGCGACGATTGGCATAGCCTTTACATCTGGACTGCTACTCATTGCTCAAGCAGCGCTCCTCGCCCATTTGCTTTATCAGCTCATTATCGAACAAGCCGATAAATACAGTTTGCTGCCCAGTTTCATTGGTCTGGGGGCCGTAGTATTACTGCGTGCGGCCTGTAGTTGGGCCAAAGAGCGAACGGGCTATCGCTGTGGCCAAACCATTCGCCACCATATTCGCCAGTTGATCTTGAATCGTCTTCATGAACTCGGCCCCGTGAGTATTCAAGGTCGTCCGGCGGGCAGTTGGGCTAGCTTGCTCCTCGAGCAAGTCGAAGAATTACAGGACTTCTTTGCCCGCTATTTACCGCAAATGGCGATTGCCGTATTGATCCCCGTGGTGATTCTCGTCACCGTGTTCCCCATCAATTGGGCCTCCGGCTTGATATTCTTGATTACCGCGCCGCTGGTGCCCTTTTTTATGGCCTTGGTGGGGATCAAAGCCGCCGACGCAAATCGCAAGAATTTCAAAGCACTGCAACGACTGTCAGGCTATTTTTATGACCGTTTGCGTGGCTTACCGACACTGCGACTGTTCAATCGCACTGATGCAGAAGCCGAACAACTGCATCTAGCGTCACACACCTTCCGCAAACGAACCATGGAAGTGCTACGACTGGCTTTCTTGTCGTCCGCCGTACTCGAGTTTTTTACGGCCATTTCCATTGCAGTCGTGGCCGTCTATTTCGGTTTCAGTTTCATTGGTGAACTTAACTTTGGCCACTATGGTGCCCCGATATCGCTATTTACCGGCCTATTTGTGCTGGTGCTCGCGCCTGAGTTTTACCAGCCATTACGTGATCTTGGCACGTTTTATCACGCCAAAGCCCAAGCGATTGGGGCTGCCGAATCCATCGTCGAGTTTCTCGATGCGCAACCCGATACCGGCACACAAGGCCAAGAGACACCCGATCTCGAGGCTGTGACCATCACCGCGCGCGATCTCGAAGTGCTCAGCCCTGATGGCCATGTCTTGGCTGGGCCGCTCAACTTTGACGTCAAAGCCGGTGAGCATATTGCACTTGTCGGCGTCAGTGGCGCAGGCAAGTCGAGCCTATTGAATGCACTGCTCGGCTTTTTACCCTATCGCGGCAGTCTGGTCATTAACGGTTGTGAGCGCCGAGCGCTCTCACTCACCCATTGGCGCCAAGCGATCAGTTGGGTAGGCCAAAATCCACAGCTATTCCATGGCTCTATTCGTGACAACATTGCGCTCGCCAACCCTGATGCCACGCCAGAGTCAATTAATCATGTAATGACACAAGCCTATGTCGATGAGTTTGTCATGCGCCTGACCGACGGACTGGCTCATCCCGTTGGCGACCGCAACGGCGGACTGTCAGTCGGCCAAGCACAGCGTATCGCGGTTGCACGTGCTTTATTGCAAGACGGTGCACTATGGGTATTGGATGAGCCGACGGCAAGCCTCGATGCCCACAGCGAACAACTGGTCAATTTGAGCTTACACACAGCGACCCAAGGAAAAACCTGTATTCAGGTGTCACACCGCCTCGATGCGCTCGACAACTGCGATCAGGTTTGGGTCATGGCTGATGGCGCCATCACTCAGCAAGGCAAATTCAAAGATATCGCCGCTCAAGGGCAGCTTGCTGACATGCTGGCCTCAGCAGACAGGAGAAATCTCGATGCGTGAACTACTCCCCTACTTACGCCTGTATAAGCGTCACTGGTTTGGTCTTAGCTTGGGCATGGTGTTGGCGTTTGCCACCTTGTTTGCCGCGATTGGCCTATTGACCTTATCGGGCTGGTTTATCGCTGCGGCGGCCGTGGCTGGACTCACTGGCATGGCCACCTTCAATTACATGTTGCCCGCTGCTGGCGTGCGTGGTTTTTCTATCGGCCGTACCTTTGGGCGCTGGGCAGAGCGCGTCGTCAGCCACAATGCCACGTTTAAATTGCTTGCCGACCTGCGGGTAGCGTTTTTCCGTAAGCTTGCGCCTTTGGTGCCGGATCAAACCCTGAATGTGCGTGATGGCGACCTGCTCAATCGCATGGTGGCCGATGTTGATGCGATGGATCACGTCTATCTGCGCTTGGTTAGCCCCATGGTTGTTGGCGCCCTCGGCGTCCTTGCTGTGAGTCTGTTTTTGGGTTGGTTCGACCCAACCTTAGGGCTAGCGTTGGGCGGCTGTTTATTGGCGTTACTGCTGGGGTTACCCGTTATTTTTTACCATCTTGGTAAGCAACATGGACGCCAGCAATTAGAACAAAATGCCGCTACCCGAATCGCCCTACTCGATTGGCTGCAAGGCCATGCCGAGCTCGCCCTTTTTGGCGCAGAATCCCGTTATCGTGCACGGGTTGATGACAGTGAAAAAGCCATGCTAGCCGCGCAAGCGAACATGGCAAACGTCACCGGCTGGGCGAATGCGGTGCTGATGGCGGCAACCGGTTTAACCTTAGTTTTGATGATTTGGTTAGCTGCCGATGGTGTGGGTGGTCGCTTGCCCGATCCGCTTATTGCAATGGTCGCGTTTACCACTATGGCAAGCTTTGAGTTGATGATGCCCATCACCGCGGCTTTCCAATATTTGGGGAAAACCCTGACCGCGGCTAAGCGGCTCAACCGGATTACAGAGCGTACACCCAGTGTCTATTTTCCGCCGCAAGGACATGCCGATGCGGTGCAAGGTGAGCTCAAGCTGGATAACGTCAGTTATCAATACCCAGAAACTGCAAACCCTGCATTAAACCACATTTCTTTGCACGTACATGCGGGGCAAAAAGTGGCGCTACTCGGTCGGACCGGATGTGGAAAATCAACCCTGCTTAGCTTGTTAACGCGCGCATGGGATCCAAGCAACGGCGAGATCCATCTTGATGGCAAGCCTTTACGTCAATGGTCAGAGCCGGCGTTACGCCAAGCGATTTCTGTCGTCACACAACGGGTAGACATGTTTAACGGCACCTTGCGCGATAACCTGATCTTGGCATGCCCGCAGGCCAGCGACGAGGCGCTGACGCAAGTGTTAACCCAAGTAGGCTTGCAAACCTTGCTAGCCGAGCCAGGACTCAATGCATGGATGGGAGATGGAGGCCGACAGCTTTCTGGTGGCGAGCGACGACGGATTGGTATTGCGCGTGCCCTTCTGCATGACGCGCCTATCGTTTTATTAGATGAGCCAACCGAAGGGTTAGATGTGCAAACGGAGGCGCAGATCCTATCCTTACTACAGCAACATTGTGCAAACAAAACCGTGGTGTTTATCACTCACCGCTTGGTCGGGCTTGAGCAAATGGACACCATTTGTCTCATGGATGCCGGTGAGATTGTCGAACAAGGCGATCATGCTGCACTCATGACGGCAAACGGACGCTATGCACAACTGCGACAACGCTTGTAACACATGGAGAGACTGCGGGTATGACCCTCTTTTTGCCGCCATTAGCGGCAGATGATTTTCGCTTTCCTCCGGTGAGCGATGCACTCGCTCATCCAGATGGCCTGTTAGCTATTGGTGGCGATCTCTCGGCTGCACGGCTCATGTCTGCCTATCGTAGCGGTATTTTCCCTTGGTTTGGTGAAGAAGACCCGTTGCTGTGGTGGTCGCCAAGTGAACGGGCCATCATTCGTCCCTCTGACTTTCACGTCAGCCGCAGCTTGCGCAAAGCGGCGCGCAAAAGCCAAGTGACCGTGACCATCAATCACGCCTTCGAGGCAGTGATTCATCAATGTGCCGCCATCAGGGGCCCTGAGCAAACTTGGATCACCGACCAGATGCGTGAGGCCTACCTCGCCCTTCACCAGCAGCACGATGCGCACAGTGTCGAAGTGTGGCAAGAGGATCAACTCGTAGGGGGATTGTATGGTGTCGCCGTAGGACAGTTTTTCTGCGGTGAATCCATGTTTTCGCTTATCGATAATGGCTCAAAATTCGCGCTTTGGCAGTTTTGTCGTCACTTTCAAGCTCAAGGTGGGCACTACATCGATTGCCAAATGATGACGCCCCACCTTGCCTCTCTCGGCGCCAAGGCATGGCCTCGGGATGAGTTTATTCACGCCCTATACGCGGCGCGAGACACGCGCTTAAAAACCGCATATATGCCGCACGTTATCGCGGACTTTCGTGAGAGGCAGTCATGAGCGTCGCGCTAAAAGTCGGCCTTACTCCAGCTTCTCGCTGCCAATATATATCGACAGAGAACGAACAGCTCGCGGTCGTGTTATCCCCCGACATGCACCACCCTGCGGGTTACCAGCAACTGATCAACGCCGGTTTTCGCCGCAGTGGTAACATGATGTATCGCCCGCATTGTCCTCACTGTAATGCGTGCCAATCCTTGCGCATTGATGTTGGCGCGTATCAACCAAGTAAAAGCCAAAAGCGCCATCGCAGCCAACTAAAACGACTGCGGGTAAAGGTTAGCGACCAGCTCGACCCAAACTGGTTTTCACTTTACGATCAATACATCACCGCGCGCCATGCTGATGGCAATATGTACCCAGCTAAAGCGGAGGACTTTATTGCCTTCACCCATAGCGACTGGCTTCACCCCTGCTTTATTCATTTGTATGAGCCTAATAACGGTGAAGATACCTTGGTTGCGATTGCCGTTACTGATGTGCTGAGTGACGGTTTAAGCGCCTTATACAGCTTTTTTGACCCGTTCCATCGTTTTTCATTAGGACGCGTCTGCATTCAAGCTCAACTTGAATATGCCAGCGCCGAGAAAAAATCGTGGCTTTATCTGGGCTATCAAATTGATGATTGTCCAGCCATGCGTTACAAAGCGGATTACTTCCCGCACCAACGCTTTATAAATCACCAATGGCGACCCTTTAGCTTGCCCATATCCACCGCTTAGTGGCTATTTTTTCTAGCAAGCTTGGCGTCAACAGGGTAAAATTCGCACCCGAACTTTACAGACTTTCAGAATAGAGGCATTATCTGTCGGTCAAAAAATTGGCTAAAACAGTAAGCCTAAGAGGATTCAATGGCAAAAGAAGACGTAATTGAAATGCAAGGTACCGTGCTAGACACGCTACCTAACACTATGTTCCGCGTTGAGCTAGAGAACGGTCACGTGGTGACTGCCCACATTTCAGGCAAGATGCGCAAAAACTATATCCGCATCCTGACCGGCGACAAAGTCACTGTTGAAATGACCCCTTACGATTTGTCGAAAGGTCGCATCGTTTTCCGTTCGCGTTAATCCTCATAACGCGATCAAAAAACCCGGCGCATGCGCCGGGTTTTGCTTATCAGACTTATCCTACGCTCTATGCAGGTTCCATCTGGTCGCTGAATTGGAAATCCAAGCGGTTGTTTTTAAGCACAACACGCACTGTCCCACCGTTCACTAGGCAGCCAAACAACAGCTCGTTTGCCAACGGCTTTTTCAGGTTGTCTTGAATCACCCGGCCCATTGGACGCGCGCCCATAGCTTTGTCATAGCCCTCTTCGGCAAGCCAGCGCTTCGCTTCGGAGGTCACTTCCAAAGAGACCCCTTTCGCATCCAGCTGAGCTTGTAACTCAACAATAAACTTATCAACCACTTGCAGAATGACCGTTTCATCAAGGTGATTAAACCAAATGATGTTATCTAAACGGTTACGGAATTCCGGTGAGAACACCTTTTTGATTTCCGACATCGCATCGTGACTGTGATCTTGTTGAATCAAGCCAATAGACTTACGGACCGTCTCTGCCACACCGGCGTTGGTTGTCATGACCAAAATAACGTTACGGAAATCCGCTTTACGGCCGTTGTTATCGGTCAACGTCCCGTTATCCATCACCTGTAGCAACAAGTTGAACACGTCCGGATGCGCTTTTTCGATTTCGTCCAGTAACACCACCGAGTGTGGATGCTTGATCACTGCATCAGTTAACAACCCACCTTGGTCGTAACCCACGTAACCTGGAGGCGCACCAATCAGTCGACTCACAGTGTGGCGCTCCATATATTCGGACATATCAAAGCGCTGTAACTCGATTCCCATGGCACGTGCCAGTTGCACCGTGACTTCGGTTTTACCCACACCAGTTGGCCCAGCGAATAAGAACGAACCCACAGGCTTGTTCTCCTCGCCTAGTCCGGCTCGGCTCAGCTTAATCGCTTCCGACAGCGCCGTAATCGCCTTGTCTTGACCGAACACCAGCATCTTCAGCTTATCTTCCAACGACTGAAGCACATCTTTGTCCGACGACGACACTGATTTTTCTGGGATACGCGCCATCTTGGCAATCATCGACTCGACGTCCGCAACATTCACGGTTTTCTTACGCTTGCTCGCTGGCGCCATCCGACAACGCGCCCCAGCCTCATCAATCACATCAATCGCTTTATCTGGCAAATGACGCTCATTGATGTATTTAGCTGACAGTTCAACCGCCGCACGGATCGCCTTGTTGGTATAGCGAACCTCATGGTGCGCTTCATATTTCGGCTTCAATCCCATCAAAATCTTCGTGGTGTCATCGATAGACGGTTCAATGACATCGATTTTCTGGAAGCGACGTGCCAAGGCACGCTCCTTCTCAAAGATGGAGCCATATTCTTGATAGGTTGTTGAGCCAATACAACGTAACTTCCCGCTGCTTAGCAATGGCTTAATCAAGTTTGCGGCATCAACTTGTCCACCACTCGCCGCCCCCGCACCGATAATGGTGTGGATTTCGTCGATAAAGAGTACGGCATGATCTTCTTTCTCAAGCTGCTTCAAGATGGACTTAAAGCGCTTCTCAAAATCGCCACGATATTTGGTACCCGCAAGAAGCGAGCCAATATCCAGCGAGTAAATCACGCAATCTTTGATGACATCAGGGACTTGCCCTTCTACGATTCTCCATGCGAGGCCTTCAGCGATAGCGGTTTTACCCACGCCGGCTTCGCCGACTAACAGCGGATTGTTCTTACGACGGCGGCATAGCACCTGAATGGTGCGTTCCAGTTCCTTGTCACGACCAATCAACGGATCAATGCCCCCGACCCGCGCGAGCTGATTCAGGTTGGTGGCAAAGTTTTCCAGTTTATCTTCACCGGGCTCGCCACTCGCCTCTTCAGCGCCCATGTCGCTACTCGGCAAATCGTCGTTGTCATCTTTCGTGGTGCCGTGAGAGATAAAATTCACCACATCCAAGCGACTCACGTCGTTCTTTTTCAAAAGGTAAGCCGCGTGAGACTCTTGCTCGCTAAATATCGCGACCAATACGTTCGCACCACTCACTTCGCTGCGCCCTGACGATTGCACATGGAACACCGCGCGTTGCAGTACGCGCTGGAAACTCAATGTCGGTTGCGTTTCGCGTGATTCATCATCAACAGGGATAAGAGGGGTCGTTTGCTCAATAAACGCATCGAGCTCTTTACGCAAGCCATCTAGGTCTGCGCGGCAAGCTGTCAAGGCTTCTTGAGCGGCGGCGTTGTCAATTAACGCGAGAAGCAGGTGCTCCACCGTCATGAATTCGTGGCGCTTTTCACGCGCACGTGCAAAGGCTCCGTTGAGACTCGCTTCAAGTTCTTTGTTCAGCATAAGGCACCTCCCTCAATAACCGCGCTAAAGCGTGCCGGAGAAATCATGCTTTCTCCATGGTGCACAGCAATGGATGACCATGCTCTTTGGCGTACATCATCACTTGTGCCACTTTTGTTTCCGCTACCTCTGCGGTGAATACACCGCAAACGGCTTTTCCTTCGTAGTGCACCGTCAGCATGACTTGCGTCGCTTTGTCCACGTCCATGGCAAAAAACGTCTGGAGCACTTCAATGACAAACTCCATCGGCGTGTAGTCATCGTTGTTCAGCACCACCTTGTACATAGATGGCGGTTGTAGCTTCGTCTTCTCTGACGCTGCGATGTCAGCATCAGGGAGCGCCCACTCGTTCCAATTACTCATAACCACTTACAATGCATTGTTTGGGTGTCTAGGCTGTCGTTGTGGCGGGGCGTTGCTGCCATCCACTGATCCCGTCCACCTATCTTTAAAGTTAAGCCACAGATTGTATTCCAGCAACCCTTTCAATGCGAACAAAGTGTGTCTGTACAATTGTTAGTCACTTACTAAATATCTAGGGGTAAAAGTGCTAAAACGTTCACTGTTCAACAAAAACATCTCAGCCCCCACCATAAAAAGTGTACAAAAATAAAGACATTCCACAGCTATAAAGTGGAAATAACTGTGTTGATGGGATTGAAAAAGGGATTTTCGCTAAATCTATCTCAGTATTTAGACGTAAGAAATTATTCATAAACCAATAAAATTTATTACACCCGATGATTGCGATTTCATTCACGCCACTAGGTTATCCCATCTTGTATAGTGAGATAAATAACTCTAGATACAACACATAAATAGCTGAATTTATAACAATTAAGCGACATTTCACCTATAACAGATAGTCACGTACCGAGCATCCACAGTGAGAGGTGAGTCGATAGATTCATGAAAATGACATTATTGTTTTTTATGCATTTATTGTCAGGCTCTCACACTTTTCCGGATTACTATGAAAATGTTGTTATAAGTTATTATCGATACTTGACTGCCTAAAAGTATCTACTACAGTGGGAATTGTGGTAGATAAACTAACCACTTTTTGATCGCACGCTCACCATCTTGAGCAAATGCTGTCTGATGCGTGCTAGCGCAGAGGTCATGAGTGGGCACTTAGTTTATTGCAAGGTATGCAAAAGTTTGATGCAAGAGGGATGTTTCGCATGGAAACTGGTACAGTAAAATGGTTTAACAATGCCAAGGGATTCGGCTTTATTTGTCCTGAAGAAGGAGAAGGCGACGTTTTTGCGCATTACTCAACAATCCAAATGGACGGATACAGGACGTTGAAAGCGGGTCAAACCGTCAGCTACGAGGTTCAAGAAGGACCGAAAGGCTACCATGCGAGCCAAATCGTCCCCGTTGAACAAGAAGCAGCGAAATAACAACGCGTTATTCGCGACGGTTACAAAGGAAAAAGCGAGCGCATTGCGTTCGCTTTTTTTCGTACTCGGCGCGCTCTACCTTATAGAGACACTCGCCCATCGCAGGCCATGCTCATAGTAAGCCAAGAGCTTCCTTATAGTGCAACCGGCAAACCGATACATAACGCTCGTTACCACCGATCACAACTTGATCGCCATCAGCGATCGCATTGCCATTCGCATCTTGGCGAATCACTCGATTGGCTTTACGACCACAATGACAAACCGTTTTTAGTTCTACTAACTTATCCGCCCAAGCGAGTAAGTATTGAGAGCCTTCAAATAGCTCTCCTCGAAAGTCTGTGCGTAATCCATAACACAACACAGGAATACGCAATTTATCGACCACATCAGTTAACTCAAGCACTTGCTGCTTGGTGAGAAACTGGCTCTCATCCAGTAACAAGCAGTCTACTTTTTCGTGTTCTTGAATGGCTGAAACATGTTCGAATAAATTGGTTTCATTGTGGTACAGGTGCGCCTCTGTCTCTAAACCAATTCGTGAGCTAATTTTTCCCTGACCATATCGGTCATCGATTGCCGCTGTATATAACAGGGGCTGCATGCCTCGCTCTTGATAATTAAAGGCTGATTGCAAAAGTGTTGTCGACTTACCGGCATTCATTGCGGAGTAATAAAAATAAAGCTGCGCCATTGTTATCTCGGGTTATTCGGTCATCAGGCTTAAAATCAATCCAGCATGCTACCGGATCTCATCAAAAAGGAAAGCCCCGACCAGCGGGGCTTTGCGCTCAATCCTATTATGAGGTAGTTACGAGCGAGATTAGGCCATGGCTTTGCACGGGCGCTTTTTCAGCCACAGTAGCGCAAAACAAAGCGCGACAAAGGCCAGTGTCGTGGCGGCAAATGCCAACCATAGTGATGCGGTAAAGCCAAGGACCAAAAAGCCAACCGCGGACACCAGAGCGCCACCAATCGCATAAGGTAACTGTGTCGAGACATGATCAATATGCCCACAGCGTGCCCCTGTAGATGACAAGATGGTGGTATCTGAGATCGGTGAGCAATGGTCACCAAACACCGCACCGGCTAATACCGCCGACAGCATAGGTAACATCAAGGAAATTTCCGTCGCCGCAGCCAGATCGCCCGCGATCGGTAGCATGATACCAAAGGTTCCCCATGAGGTGCCGGTCGCAAATGCCATCACTGCCGCGAGTGAAAAGAGCACAACAGGGAGTAGCTCAGATGGCATATTGCCCTGCACCAATGAAGACAGATATTTACCCGTTTGCAAATCGCCGATGATATGGCCAATAGACCATGCAAACAGCAGAATAAGAATGGCCCCAAACATGGATTTCGCCCCAACCCATAAGGTTTTGCTGATCGCAGGCGCTCCAATCCCTTGTTTGATTGTCATGGCTAAGGCAACGATAAGTCCAGCTGCGCCTCCCATCAGAAGGGACATGCCTACATCAGTATTCTCAAACGCGCCGAGTACTGAGAAGGATACATCGTCACCCGCTAACGCTTGTGCGCCGGTGTAGAGCATCGCACTGATGGTCGCCACAACGAGGACCACAATCGGTAACACCAGATCAGAAACCGTGCCGTGCTCGCTTTCTTCAATCCCAAGATCGTCACAAAGATCGGCACAATTGTCGCTTTCATCCCCTAAGCGACTGCCTTTTTTTGCTTGGTATTCAAATTGACGCATGGGGCCAATATCAAGCTGAAACCAAATCACTGCAAAAACCAGCAGAAGCGCAAAGATTGCATAGAAGTTCATCGGGATCATGGTGACAAAGGCGCCGAGCGGCGTGTAATCAGTCACCCCATGTGCGACTAAAATCGAGCCTATGACAGTAATGATATAAGCGCCCCAGCTCGAAGCGGGAGTGATAACACACATAGGTGCGGCAGTCGAATCGAGAATATACGCCAGCTTGGCTCGAGACACATGGAAGCGATCGGTCACAGGGCGCGAAACAGCCCCCACTGCCAAGCTATTAAAATAGTCATCTACGAAAATAAATACGCCCAAGAAAGCCGCCAGTAATTTTGCTCCTCGTTTGCTTTTAATTCGGCTCTGTGCCCAATTTGCAAACGCTCGTGTTCCTCCAGAGAGGGACAATAAAGCGGTGATCATCCCGAGTAGTACGAGGAAAGCAAGAATACTCATATTCCAGCTATTAATGCTGCCTTCAGCCACAAATAGGCCGGCAACCACATCAAAAAGGTATTGCGCCGATGTTCCTAGGGAAAAGTCAGCGAGTAGTAAGGTACCGAGTACAATCCCCATGCCTAGCGACAACAGCACGCGACGTGTTGCAATGGCAAGGCCCAAAGCCAGCAAGGGTGGAAGTAACGATAAAGCGGATGAAGAAAAGTCTGTTAAGTTCATGATCTCAATATCAACCAATTGGTTGGAGATCTACTGCAGAAACGAAGACTGGTAAGGCGTGGTAACACACAGCAAACAACTTGCCTCCTACAGTAGCGCTCCATAGTGTGTCCTAATTACTATGGCAGTGCTGCCCCTATTCGGTAACAGCCCCAGCACAGTCGGCATGATGGCCTTACTGGCTTCGGCGTTGGATCCTTTCATGTGCGGTCACTGGCATCACCCTCGTGCACATTACTTATAAACAACGCACCTCTACGTTAAGAGTGGAGCATTCTACACAAGATGTTCACTATCGCAACTGTTCACGCACAAAAAGCCACCACTTAAAACGTCACACTATCAAGTGTCGATGAAATCAGTCGCAACCACCCAAATTTTAGGCATATTTTAAAAAACACCCTTAAACATGGGTAACAAATATTGCGAACAGAAAATAAATAATGAAAAATAGGCTCTAATTATTTTATGTAATATTGCATATTTCACTTATACTGTTACCATCCGTTCAATTAACATATAAATCAAATAGGAACCCAATAATGTCTGATGCAATGAAAGCGTTACTTAACCTACGCAGCTTACGTGCTGTCGCGAAAGAAATGACCGCCGAGCAACTTAAAGAAGCGTTAGAAAAGCTACAAACCGTCGTTGAAGAACGTGAAGAGATTGAGCGTCAAGCGCAAGAAGAAGAAAAAGCACGCCTAGCGAAACTAGAAAAATACCGTGAGATGTTAATCGCCGATGGTATTGAACCTGATGAACTCATGAAATTATTAGGTGGTGCAAGCAAGTCTAAATCAACAGGCAAGCGCGCGGCACGCCCTGCTAAATATCAATACACTGATAGCGACGGCTCGGTAAAAACATGGACCGGTCAAGGTCGTATGCCGAAAGTGATCCGTGAAGCAACCGAAAATGGTAGCGCGAAATTAGAAGACTTCTTGATCCCTGGCCAACAAGCCTAAGTGTTGCACATGAAGATAAAAAAAAGAGGCCGGACGGCCTCTTTTTTTATCTGATTCGTAGAATCTCTATCATCACCCATTAACCAAACTTTATCCGGTCTGCCAAATGACTGACTGCTAACGCAAAGTAGTGCGAACGGTTCCATTTCAACAAGCTTTGATAGTTGTTATAAACCAAATAAGCTCGTCCAAGTTCATCATCAGGCTGAATCAACCAAGCTTGAATATCGACATTCGGCAACGCTTGGCCATTAAGACGCGTTACACCCAGTGTTTGCCATTGATTTAATGACAGCGCCTTATTACTTTCGACACCAAGTTTATTCCTATCTATATGCTTTGGTAATTTAACTTGGCGTCCCCATGTGTACGTATCGTCCCAGCCAGCTTGTTTTAGATAGTTCGCCGCAGAAGCAAAGACATCAGCTTCCGTTTGCCAAATATCTTTTTTACCATCTTGGTTCCCATCAACCGCATAATGAAGGAAAGACGTCGGCATAAACTGGCTTTGCCCCATTGCACCGGCCCATGAACCTTTCATGTTTTCAGGCGCAATATGCCCTTCTTGCAATATGGTCAGTGCTGCCATTGTTTGTTGGCGGAAAAAGGCTTCTCGACGCCCATCATAAGCCAATGTGGCCAGTGCTTCGATAACATTGTAGTTGCCTTGCAGTTTGCCAAAATTACTTTCCACGCCCCACAAGGCGACAATGAAACGAGGCTGAACCTGATATTCCTCACCGACTTTTTTTAGCGCCGCATAATGTTTTTTATACAGCGCTTTCGCCTGATCGACTTTCCAATCCGGTACGGCGCGGGGAATGTATTCATCCAAGGTTAAACGCCGCTCAGGTTGATTTCGATCGGCACTGACCGCCCGTTCATGATACTCAATGCCAGCAAACGCGCGTGCCAGTATATCGTCATCAATCCCTGCTTGACGCGCTTCCTCTTTCAATGATTCGACGTACTGATCAAACCCTTCTTTTGCAAATAGCGGCCCCGAGGTAAAAACTGAGGCTGCAACCAATGCTGAAATCAAACCTTTGCGCATACGCTTCCCTAATTACAATTTTTCATTCTTGTTTCGGATAGCCTGCAACGCCGCATCCGGTGGCGGTGGTAATTGTAGAAAGAACCCTTCGTTTTGCAGACTTTGTTTCACTTTCTCAACATCAACAACCGCAAGTTTTTCTCGCTTACCGAGATCAATCATCATGGCAAACTCTGGTTGTCCAAAACTGTTCATTAATGCTTCTGGCACATCATCGAATTTATCTCTCCCCGGTACATAAAGATAGGTGCCTTCTTTCTTTTTGCTACGATAAATTGCGCAATACATCTCAATGTCCTCATCAGCATGCCATAACGATGGCGAAATAGTGTCATCGACGAGTTAAGGTTTGTTAGGCTTTGCCGCAAAATGTGTCACACAATGCTCACTAAACGCGGCTCACATCGCGCACCATGACAAGAAATCGCCAAAATTAGGGGGCAATGTCCGCCGAATATCAAACCCTGCTTGCCGCATCGATGCTGTGAATATACCATGCTATCCAACGTCTGATAATGCGCGTCTGACTCGCGTTTCAACGATATAACCGGAATCAAACAACATGCACAAACACCCGGAGTTGAAAGGCTCAACTTTTACTTTGTCTGTTCTTCATCTTGTGGATGACAATTTTACTGAAGCGGCCGCCATTTTGGCTGATAAGGTTTCCCAAGCCCCCGCATTTTTTGAAGGCGCGCCTGTGGTAGCGGATGTCAGCCGTTTAAAGCTATGCCCAGATCTCACCGCTTTAAAGCACTGTTTAAGTGAAACTGGGATGATTTTAGTCGGCCTTACTGGCGTCACGCATAACGATACCCGCCAGCAAGCCAAATCGGTGGGGCTTGCGGTACTCAAATCGAGCAAGCAATCTCGTGTTGCCGATCCGATTCAAACCCCCACTAAAGTGGTCACGAATCCCGTGCGCTCGGGACAGCAAATCTATGCCAAAAATGCTGACTTGGTGGTATTGAATCATGTCAGTGCCGGGGCGGAAGTCATTGCTGATGGCAGTATTCATATTTACGGCGTGCTGCGCGGCAGAGCCATTGCCGGCGCCAGCGGCCAGCAGCAAGCGCGTATTTATTGCCAGAATTTACAATCAGAATTATTGTCAGTAGCCGGTAGCTACTGGCTAAGCGACAAAATTCCATCTGAGTTTATTGAGCGCCCCGTCATGGTCTCGCTCAATCAAGAAAGCTTACAAATAGACCCCCTCACGCTATAACAGAATAAGGACGAGGAATGGCACGAATTATTGTAATTACCTCCGGTAAAGGCGGTGTTGGTAAAACCACGTCGAGTGCAGCACTCGCGACGGGACTCGCCATGGCTGGCAAAAAAACCGCAGTGATTGATTTTGATATTGGTCTTCGTAATCTCGATTTAATTATGGGATGTGAGCGCCGCGTGGTGTATGACTTTGTCAACGTGATCAACGGCGAAGCCAACCTTAATCAAGCGCTGATCAAAGACAAACGGGTTGAAAATCTATTTATTCTTCCAGCCTCACAAACTCGTGATAAAGATGCACTCACCAAAGAGGGCGTCGAACGGGTGTTAAAAGAGATGGATGAGCTTGGGTTTGAATACATCATCTGCGATTCGCCTGCGGGTATCGAAGCTGGCGCCCTCATGGCCCTTTATTTTGCCGACGAAGCCATCGTTACGACCAACCCTGAAGTCTCTTCGGTGCGCGACTCTGATCGCATTCTGGGCATTCTCGATTCAAAATCTCGCCGCGCCGAAAACGGTGAGGAACCGGTTAAGCACCACTTGCTCTTAACCCGTTATAACCCAAGCCGCGTGACCAACGGCGAGATGCTCAGTGTGTCGGATGTTGAGGAAATCTTACGTATTCCACTGTTAGGGGTCATCCCAGAAAGCCAGTCAGTACTGCATGCCTCAAACAAAGGCGAGCCCGTGGTTCTCGATCAAGAATCGGATGCGGGACAAGCGTATGAAGATGCCATTGCAAGATTGCTTGGCGAAGAGCGCCCATTCCGCTTTATTGAGGAAGAGCGCAAAGGTTTTCTAAAACGCTTATTTGGAGGCTAATGTGGCATTGCTAGAGTTCTTTCGGCCAGCCAAGAAAAAATCCGCCAACATTGCAAAAGAGCGCCTGCAAATCATTGTTGCGGAGCGACGCAGTGCAGATAGCCCTGCCCCAACCTATTTGCCACAGCTCAAGCAGGATATCTTAGATGTGATCCGTAAATATGTGGATATCGGTCCCGAGCAAGTCTCCGTGAGCCTCGAGCAAGGGGACGACGATCTTTCCGTCTTAGAGTTAAATGTGACTTTGCCGGAAGAAGGGAAAGAGAGCTAAAGCGTGAGCCTCGTTCGCTGATTGTAGAAAAGCGGTGCTGAGCACCGCTTTTTTAATGCGTCACTGGCGCACTGGGAATCATCGCTATCAGGCGCTTGCCAATCAGAGTATACCGCCACCCTTGTGCGAGATCTGGGCGTTTATCCTCCGCTTTATGCTCTCGCCATACCCAACTGATCAACTGATTCAATTGCTTCTTTGAGCCAATAAACTCCGGTACAAAACCCAGCTCATCCGCACACTGTTGAACGCTTTCTTTGAGCGTCTTAATCACGGCTTTGTAACCCGGCTCATCGACTAAACGCGTGATGGGTTGTGGCCACTTCGCTTTAGGAAGCTTCTCAGCTTGCTTCGCCAGCGTGATCAAAGTTTGGGCATGATAGCGAATCTCAAATTTATCAAAATCATGCGCTTGCATTTGCTCAACGCTACGAATTCCAAATCGCGCCATTTTCCAAAGGTGAAGCTCTTTCACAATAAAATTAAGCGCGATATCGCGACGTCGTGCCTCTTTCGCGCGCCACTTTGCAAGCGATTGGAGTACCGCCAATTGATTCGGCTGCAGCTGCCACGCGTATTTAATATCAAGATATGCCAGCGAATCCTCTTTGGGTTGGCGCTTTTTGTCACATAAGCGGGTACATTCTTCTTGCAACGCCGCTTGCCACTGTGTTTTTGCCAAGGCTTTCTCAAGCGCTTGGTACAGAGGCATCAAATAATACACATCCGCCGCCGCATAATGCTTTTGCTTATCGGTTAGTGGGCGCGCGCACCAATCAGTGCGTGATTCGCCTTTATCAAGCGCCACTCCCACATAAGTATTCACCAAACTCGCAAATCCTTCTGATACACCGTGCCCTAAAAAAGCAGCCATCAGCTGGGTATCAACCATAGGGGTGGGTAAGGTACCAGCATAGTGTTGGAACACATCCAAGTCTTCACTACTGGCATGCAATACTTTGGTGACATTGGTGTCAGCCAGCAATGCCCACAATGGGGAAAGATCGTCGATTTCAATCGGATCGATGAGTACAAGTTGCTCACCATCATACAATTGCACCAACCCAAGTTGCGCGTAAAACGTACGGGTACGCACAAATTCGGTATCGACCATCACAGCAGGTTTCTGGCGCATGTTTGCGCATACGTCGACAAGTTGTTGATGTGATGTGATTAGTTGATAATTCACAAGTTAGCCTATAAAGAAAATGCCGGCAATGCCGGCATTTCGTGATTCGTTACGCTCCAGTTTACCCTTTTCGCGGGCAGCACGCATCAAGCAGAAGCTTTTTGCGGCGCCTTAGGGGCTTCATCGCGTAACTCTCGGCGCAAGATTTTACCTACATTGGTTTTCGGTAGCTCATCGCGGAATTCAACCACGCGAGGCACTTTATAACCGGTCAGGTGCTTACGGCAGTGCGCTATCAGATCATCACGGGTCAGCGACGGATCCTTTTTCACCACACAAATCTTAACGACTTCGCCTGAGTTTTCGTCTGGCTGACCAATCGCGGCCACTTCCAATACCTTATCATGCAGGGCGACCACATCTTCCACTTCATTGGGATAGACGTTAAAGCCTGATACAAGGATCATGTCTTTTTTACGATCGACGATGTGTAAGAAGCCATCGTCATCAAACTGCACCACATCACCGGTTGCCAACCAACCGTCTTCATCAATACTCTCACGCGTCGCCTCTGGTCGGTTCCAGTAACCTTTCATCACTTGTGGGCCACGCACCAACAATTCGCCCGGTTGGTTATCGGCAACATCTTCACGATTTTCATCCACAATACGGACTTCCGTAGATGGGACGGGCAAACCGATCGACCCGTTGTAATCACGTAAATCATAAGGATACGCCGCCACAAGCGGTGAGCACTCGGTTAAGCCATAGCCTTCTAGGAGGTGCTTACCGGTCAGTTTTTTCCAGCTTTCTGCGACAGCACGTTGTACCGCCATGCCGCCACCAACGGTAAGGCGTAAGTTGGAGAAATCTAACTCATGAAAATCTTCGTTGTGTAGCAAAGCGTTAAAGAGGGTATTCACCCCTGTAATCGCCGTAAATGGATATTTTTGTAGCTCTTTGATAAAGCCCGGAATATCACGCGGGTTGGTGATCAACAGGTTCTGTCCACCCATTTCAATAAACAGCAGGCAGTTTACGGTTAGCGCAAACACGTGATAAAGCGGTAGCGCGGTCACTACCAACTCTTCGCCCACGTTTAGTACCGGTTGATAGGTGCCTTTCGCTTGGTAGACGTTGGCCAACATGTTGCGGTGCGTCAAGATAGCGCCTTTCGCCAATCCAGTGGTACCACCCGTGTACTGGAGGAAAGCGACATCATCACCTTTTAAGAAAGGTTTTACATACTGCATACGGCGGCCACGGCGGAGCGCATTACGCATCGACGTTGCGTCCGGCAAATGGTATTTCGGTACCATTTTCTTGACGTACTTGACCACAAAGTTCACTAACGTGCCTTTCGCACGAGGGAGCTGGTCCCCTAAACTCGTAAGGATCACGTGCTTAACGGGTGTATTCTCCACCACCTTTTCCAAGGTGTGAGCAAAATTGCTGACAATCACAATCGCTTTCGCACCTGAGTCAGTCAACTGATGCTCCAACTCTCGCGGCGTATATAAAGGGTTGACGTTAACCGCCACACAGCCTGCTCGCAAAATACCGAACAACGCAATCGGATACTGCAGCAAATTCGGCATCATGATCGCCACACGATCGCCTTTTTGTAATTTCAGCTCGTTTTGCAGGTACGCCGCAAATGCGCGGCTACGCTCTTCGAGCTTACGGAAGGTCATGACCTGGCCCATGTTAATAAAGGCTGTTTGGTCAGCGAACTTTTGCACTGAGTGTTCAAACATCTCAATCAAAGAGCGATGGGCATCTGGATCTATTTCCGCCGGCACATCCGACGGGTAACGATTAAGCCAAACCTTTTCCACTGGCTTTCTCCTATGTTTTAGCTTGCAGGCTATACTGCCCGCTTCGATCGACGCGAGATTCTATTCAAACAGGTGTTTAACCCGTCCACCATAGCGTTAACATTATTTTTACACGAGCATTTTAAGTGCGCGTTTGAATTTTGGTCACAAAATCTGTTACCCACGATGCAGCCTGTTGCGGTTGTTGAAGGTGACAGTGATGCGTACCTGGCAGGTCCACCACCTGTAATTGGCGAAACCCATGCATCCGTTGCTGAGCATCCTGCGAACGCAATGCAGGATAGCCATCCGTTCCTCGAATGGCGAGAGCAGGACAGTGAATTGCCCGGATAATCGATTCACAATGCGCGGGCGACATCCGGTAAAGCGCATCCCCGCGCAAATGAGGATCGTGTCGCCAAGTGATACCTTGAGGAGTCTCCATCAATCCGCGAGCGACTAATGGCAAAAGCGGTTCAGCCGCCACTTTATTGATGGACGCGCGTAATTGTAGCGCCTGAAATGCAGAATCAAAGTAGCGTTGGCGCTTTTGACGCTGCTTTAAGCGTTGATCAAGACTTTTCGCCAATCTGTTGGTTATCTGTTGAGCAGGTTCAGCCATCGGGCCGAGCGCTTCTATCATTACCAGTGCAGCAATGCGGTCTGGAAAAGCAGCGGCATAGCAACTCGCCACCAGCCCACCGAGTGAGTGGCCAACCAAGATCAGTGGGCCGGAGAAGTGCTGTTGATAGAGCACTTGGTGTAAATCATCCAAGTAGTCGTAGAAGGGGTAGTAGTAGTCGCCCGGTTTATGTTCTGACAGACCGTGTCCGGGCCAATCAAACAATAATAATCCCCACTCGCTGGGTAAATAAGGCACCAGAGCATGAAAACTGGCTAGGTTATCTTGCCAGCCGTGAAGCATAACCAAAGTAGGCGCACCGCTTGCCGCCGGACGGGCAGCTCCCGCGACACGCGTTGAGGCCAGTGAGAGCGTGAGTGGTTCCAATCCGCTCGACAGGCCGATCATCGCTGGATTTGCCTGAAGTGCCTCATCAAGTTGCGCCGACAGTGGAGAATGCATCATTGGTTAGGGTAAAGTGATCACGCTTTGTACTCGCCCAGTCCCGACGCCTACCCGAACGCGCGAGCAATATAGCCCATAACAATAAGGGCGATCGTCATCGATAACCTTTTGCTCAATATTCCACAGCTGGTGCCCTTTGACTGACAATACAGGGTAGGCATACTCATAATCCCCGACTTTACCCATTTGCTGTTCAACAAATTCACCCAGCACCGTAATAGGACGCCCTTTCGCATAGTCTGCAGGATCGACAAAACCGCTAAAAACCGCTTTAAATCGACCCAGTGACGACGCACCAATATCGGGGCGCCCCGCACTGGAGGTGGGCAACGCGACGATTTCGACTACCGAGTCCGCTTCGCGGTTTTCAACACTGGCGATCATGCCGCCCATGCGCACTTCTTCACCCTGATTGGCTACGGTCATATTGGCTACGACCGGGTACTCGGTTACCGGCTGATCCATACGACCTTTTAAACTGTCAGGCAAGGTGCTGCAACCGGTTAACAGTAGCGCCCCGATCATCAGCAATCCGGTTGATATTAGCTTCATCACACGTACTCCTCTCTCGACGTCATACATAGATATCGACCCCGACGAGGTTAAGCAGTTCCTCTCGCCGCGCATGGTTAAGCACCGCTAAGTAAGATGACATTGCCTGACGACCGCGGCCATCAGGTAAATCATACTGAATATGTTGTTTAGCTTGCTCTGCCTCTGAGACAGAGACATATTGCACCTTTTGCCGCACTGCTTTGGCAACTTGGCTCGTTTGCGGGGTTTGTTTACGCGACGCTTTCTCCGAGGATGAAGGGCGCCGCGTTTGATTCGGCCGGTTAGGCGGTGAAGAAGGAATTCCGTTAATCGATACCATACTTGCTTCCTATGCGAGGCAAACCGACCCAAACAGACTCTTACTCGCGTCCGGGGAGCTTCTTCCACGTGACCTTGTCACGCAAGTAGGTGGGCGTCGCGAGCTCAGCGGCGACAGCCTCACCACGCTGGTAGGCGTATTTGGCAATAGCCAGCATGTCTTGTGCTTGTGGATACAACACGCCCGATTCTGTGGTGGTCAGATCCAACCCTTTCGCTAATTCAGGATAGGCAGGCCAACCGGTTCCTGCCAGTGCCCACGTACCGTCGGTCGATTCAAGGCACAATGCGTCAGGCGCCACAACCGCTTCATCAGCCAACGCATGCCAATCGCCATTTTCTTGACGTTGATACTGGGCAAAGTATAGCTCTCCCATTCGCGCATCAATCGCCGTGAGTACTTGCGTTGCGCCATGAGTACGGTGCGCTTGCTCGGCCATCGCCGCGAGCGTCGATACGCCCAGCACGGGTAAATCAGCACCAAACGCTAAACCTTGTGCAATCCCAATGCCAATTCGCACACCAGTAAAACTCCCTGGACCCCGGCCGAAGGCGAGTGCATCGAGTTGCGTGAGTGATACGCCCGCCTCCGCGAGTACCTCATCGACCATGGGTAAGATTTTATTGGTGTGTTCACGCGGCGCAATGTCACTGCGCACCATCATCTGATCGCCGATACACAGCGCAACAGAGCAGTTTTCCGTGGCCGTATCCACGGCAAGCATTTTTAGCGTCATTTAACCCTCAATCGGTGATTGCAATGCAGGCATCTCTGCATCGGTATGGTCAGCATTTATGGCTGATAAAAAGTCGTCAATATTATTTAGATCGCGCGTACGCGGTATGGGCGGTAAGCTGCGTAAAAAGGTGGCGCCATAAGGGCGCGTCACTAAGCGGTTATCACAAATGATCAACGCGCCTTGGTCACGCTTATCGCGAATCAAACGCCCTACCCCTTGCTTGAGCGTGATCACCGCTTCTGGTATCTGCACTTGCGAGAAAGGGTCACCGCCTTGCAACTTACAATCTTCAATACGCGCTTTGAGCAAGGGGTCATCGGGCGACGCAAACGGCAGTTTGTCAATGATCACGCAACTGAGTGCCTGTCCACGCACATCGATCCCTTCCCAAAACGCGCCGGTTGCCACCAGCAACGCATTCCCCAGTGATAAGTATTCTGTCAACAGGCGCTGTTTCGGCATTTCGCCTTGCATCAACACGGGAATCGCGAGTTGGTCGCGAAACAATGCTGTTAAGTCTCGCACCATTTGATGCGACGTACACAAAAAGAAACAGCGCCCTTGATTACGCTCAATCACAGGCCCTAACAAGGTTGCCAGCTTATCGGCTCGCCGATAGCTATTGGTTTCAGGCACATGGCGTGGCACACACAGTCGCGCTTGTGAGGGGTAGTCAAAGGGGCTTTCTAACGTCATCTGCCGTTGTGCTGAAATGCCAAGTCGATGACTAAAGTGGCTAAAATCACCTTCCACGGCGAGTGTCGCCGAGGTAAAAATCCATGCCCCACCTTGTTCATCCATTTGTTCGCGGAAACGATCGGCCACCGAGAGCGGCGTAATATTGAGGCTGAAGTGATGGCGCGTACACTCATACCAGTACGAATAGCCTGTGATCGACGTATCACGCAGTCGCGATAAACGTGCCTTAAACAAGGTGATGCGATCAAACGCCGCATCCAATAGTTGGCTGCGACCCAGTGACAGTTTGACCACGTCATGGGCCAACTCCAGTGCATCGGTTAAGCGTACTAATTCTTTCTCGACAGCCGGTGAGGCTTGAAGCTCTCGCCAATTGCCACGAAAGCCGGGCTCTCCCATCACTAAGCGCATATCCATCGCCGCTTGCGATAAACGATCGGCGACTTTTTCCAACTGTCGGGTATCACGCAATTCCGTACGATAAGCAATGTGGATGTCTTTCGCGGCGTCTTGTAACTGGCGACTAGACAGCGACTGACCGAAATATTGGCTGGCAATATCTGGTAATTGATGCGCTTCATCGAACACCATGATATCCGCATCTGGGATCAATTCCCCAAACCCAGTTTCTTTGATCGCCACATCAGCCAAGAACAAATGGTGGTTCACGACCACTACATCCGCCTCCATCGCGCGACGGCGCGCCTTGACGACATAGCAGTCTTCATAGCTTGGACAGTCTTTACCAAGGCAATTGTCGTTGGTCGACGTGATCACGGGAATGAGCGGACTGTCTTCCGCCAACGCGTCACACTCACTCAAATCCCCCGACTCTGTATACGAAGACCATTCGCGGATTTTGACCAGTTGGCTTAATTGGCTCGGATCACTATCTGGGCGATGACACTCACTGATTTGACGACTCAAGCGCTCTGGACAAAGGTAGTTCACTCGCCCTTTCAACAGCGCCGTGGTACCAGTGAACCCCAACGCCGATTTCATCAAGGGTAAATCGCGATGATAAAGCTGCTCTTGCAGGTTCTTTGAGCCCGTGCTGATGATGGCTTTTTTACCACTCAACAATACAGGGGCAAGATAGGCATACGTTTTCCCTGTTCCTGTCCCGGCCTCGACCACCAACTGTCCTTGCTCGCGGATCGCGGCATCGACCGCCATCGCCATATCGGTTTGCGGCTGTCGAGGCACAAAGCCATCAATTGCTTTTGCCAGCGCACCGGCATCAGAGAAAACCTTTCGGATCATTGGATAAATACACAGGGGAAAGCGGGCATTATGCCAAAGCCCCCAAGAGGATGAAACCACTTCCCCTCGGATGTTCGGCGATCAGGGTAAATTCACTTTGACCTTGGGGTGTAGACAGGGTAAAACCGAAGGACTATTAAGCAACATAACATCAACATGGAACGAAAAACATTACTCACGGATTGTCCCGATGCCCAAGGCCTGATCGCCAAGATCACCAATATTTGTTATAAGCACCAACTCAACATCGTCCATAATCGCGAATATGTCGACAATGCCACGGGTCGATTTTACATGCGCACCGAATTGGAAGGGATTTTTAATGACCACACGCTGTTGTTAGATCTCGACCAAGCGCTTCCTGCTGGAAGTCACCGTCAGCTTATCAGCTCACGACGAAAGCGCGTTGTGATCATGGTGACCAAAGAGTCGCACTGTTTG
The DNA here is from genome assembly GCF_001995345.1 of Salinivibrio sp. IB872. Classification (NCBI taxonomy): domain Bacteria; kingdom Pseudomonadati; phylum Pseudomonadota; class Gammaproteobacteria; order Vibrionales; family Vibrionaceae; genus Salinivibrio; species Salinivibrio sp. IB872. Next base: position 92,910 of record NZ_MUFO01000003.1, read on the forward strand.
GGCGACATTTTAATGAAAGCCTACGATGGCTCTTTGGATATCGAGATTGCTGCCGTGGTGGGAAACTATGACAAGCTACAGACGCTGACTGAGCGCTTCGATATTCCGTTCCACCATATTTGCCATCAAGATTTATCGCGTGAGGCACACGAGCAGGCAATGTTAAAGGCAATCCAGCCGTACCAGCCCGACTACATCATACTGGCTAAATACATGCGCGTGCTCACACCCGACTTTGTCGCGCAATACCCACACAGAATCATTAATATTCACCATAGCTTCTTGCCCGCATTTATTGGCGCACGCCCCTATCATCAAGCCTTTGAGCGTGGTGTCAAAATCATTGGTGCGACCGCCCACTTTGTTACCAACGACTTGGATGAAGGCCCCATTATTGGTCAAAACGTGATTCATGTTGACCACAGTTTTAATGCGCAAGATATGGCCAAAGCCGGACGTGATGTGGAAAAAAGCGTGCTAAGCCAAGCGATTGCCCGAGTGGTGGATGACAAGGTATTTGTTCACGGCAATAAAACCGTGATCCTATAATCACATATCGCACTCCCGCCAGCCCCATGAAGCCAGTGCTTAGTCACTGGCTTCGCTTGCAATAATCTCAGCCAGCGGAAAAGGGTGAAACTTCACGCAAACATCTTGATACTTAAAAGCGATGGTCGGATTAGGTAACCGCTCGCCTTTCACACAAGGTTCGCTGCACTTCACCGTGATGGTATGTTGCTGTTCTGCGCGCGCAAATATGCCTGGAAACGCGCGCTTCAATGCTTGCTTTAGTCCTGCCATGTCAGCGGTGGCACAGGGCAGCACAAACTCAACATGCTCCCAGCTTTGCCGCGGATACCGTTTGTGGTTAGGAAACGGAAGCTCAACCCAATGCGTTTGCCATTGACCAATGGTTAATGCCCGCTCCAGTGCATAAATGTGGATTGGCCGACCATTGACGATCGCCTCAGAGCATAACTTACCTTGCGACGCGAGCTCAGTAGCCAAAGATTCGGTTACCGCGATCTCGTGGGTGCGTATCGCGACATGATCCAGTGTCAGCTCCGCGCAATCGATCGCAAGCAAATCAAGCAACTGATTGATTTTATCTGCAAAAGCTGCTTTATCTCGCATCAGGGTAGTTAGGTTCGTGGCATCATGCATGGTGACCTCTTTAAGGTTAAACGTCGCCCGTTTCATTTCAGCGCGTAAAGATATCAGTGTTGACGGTGAATAACTATTGCCAACCCCTGCTAGTTTATGGGTATCATTAGGGTTTACCCGCGTCAGTTGACGCCACGGTTCGCAACAATACAGCATCCCGCCAACACTGTGCTTGTACGCCCAAGGCTCAGTGCAGTGTTGGCGGATTCTTGTATCTGTAAGCTGGAAGCCCACACAACGGGCAGTTAACAATCGGCCCGGTTAGTAGTAAAGGTAAGCAAGTGAATATTCAAAGTCTTCTTAACGAGAAAGTTTCTGCCGCCATGGTTGCGGCGGGTGCGCCTGAAGGCACACCGGCGGCGGTACGTCAGTCTGCTAAACCTCAATTTGGTGATTATCAGGCCAACGGCGTGATGGGCGCAGCAAAAAAATTAGGGTGTAACCCTCGCGAGTTCGCACAAAAAGTACTGGATGCCCTCGACCTTGGCGATATGGTCAGTAAAACCGAAATCGCTGGCCCTGGTTTTATCAACATTTTCTTAAACGACCAATGGCTAGCGACGCAAGCTGACCAAGCGCTCGCGGATACCCGGTTAGGTGTCGCCACTGAAGCGACCCAAAACATTGTGGTCGATTACTCTGCACCAAACGTTGCCAAAGAAATGCACGTGGGCCACTTGCGTTCAACCATCATTGGTGATGCCGTTGTTCGCACCTTGGAATTTCTAGGCCATAAGGTCACCCGCGCCAACCATCTCGGCGACTGGGGCACGCAGTTTGGTATGTTGATTGCCAACTTGGAACTGCATGAATCTCGCGGTGATGACATCTCGATGGAACTGGGCGATATCGAAAACTTCTATCGTGAGTCCAAGCGTCGTTACGACGAAGACGAAGAATTTGCTGCCACAGCGCGCCAGTATGTAGTGCGTCTTCAGCGTGGTGATGCATACTGCAAAGAAAAATGGGAAAAATTAGTGAAAGTGACGTTGGAACAAAACCAACGTAACTACGACCGTCTCAATGTGTCATTGACTGACAAAGATGTCATGGGTGAAAGTCTTTACAACGATATGCTGCCAGGCATTGTCGAAGACTTAAAAGCGAAAGGCATCGCTGTTGAAGATGACGGCGCCCAAGTCGTGTTCTTGGATGAATACAAGAACAAAGACGGCGAGCCTATGGGTGTGATCATTCAAAAACGTGATGGTGGCTTTTTATACACCACCACCGACATTGCCTGTGCCAAATACCGCTATGAACATTTCAATGCCGATCGCGTCTTATATTTTATTGACTCACGCCAACATCAACACCTGATGCAAGCGTGGACCATTGTGCGTAAAGCCGGTTACGTGCCTGATTCTGTCAGCCTCGAGCACCATGCGTTTGGTATGATGCTTGGCAAAGATGGCAAGCCATTTAAAACGCGTGCAGGTGGCACCGTTCGTCTTGCTGACTTACTCGACGAAGCTGAAACCCGCGCCAAGGCACTGATCGCCAAGAAAAATCCAGACATGGATGAAGCTGAGCAGCGTGAAATCGCCACCACCGTAGCAATGGCGGCGGTGAAATATGCGGACCTGTCTAAGCACCGCACCACGGACTACATCTTCGACTGGGATCATATGCTGGCATTTGAGGGCAATACAGCGCCTTATATGCAGTACGCCTACACCCGTGTTGCTTCTGTGTTTGCAAAATCAGGCGTTGACCGTGATGCACTAGAGGGTGAAATGGTCATTGAGCATGAGAAAGAAAAAGCATTGGTTGCCAAGCTATTGCAATTCGAAGAAGCGGTTAAGTCTGTTGCTCGCGAAGGCCAACCACACCTGATGTGTAGCTACTTGTTCGATTTGGCGGGACTTTTCTCTAGCTTCTATGAAGCGTGCCCAATTCTATTGGCTGAAGGTCAAACCCGTCAAAGTCGCCTGCGTATGGCGGCACTGACAGCAAAAACGATCAAACAAGGTCTTGCGCTACTGGGTATCAATACCCTTGAGCGCATGTAACCCAACCTTGTTCAACCGATAGCTGATATGAAAGCCCACCTTAACCGGTGGGCTTTTTAATGGTTAGCCTTGCCCGAAACGCTGTTCGGTTTCGCTTAGCCAAAGCCGCTCCTCTGGGGTGGATAAGCGTCCCATGACGGCATTGCGATGTGGAAAACGGCCAAAGGCCTCGATAATGTCATAATGCTGACGCGCGTAATCGTAGCATTGTTCAAACCAAGCTTGATTCTCTGGTTCAACCGCTTGTCGAAGTTGATTAAAGCGAAAAAGAGCCTCTTGCTGATCGTCTTCACCCTCTGCGTGCTCGAGCGGCATGTAAAAGAAAACACGCTGTAAAGGCGTCAGTGCCTGATCATCCCCTTTCGCTAACCCCGCCTTACAAATGGCTAATGCTAATGCATCATAACGATACGCCGCCGCTAACCCTCGGTATAAATTGCGTGGGAATTGGTCCAGCAAGATAATCAATGCAAGGCGGCCTTGTGGGGTCTGCGCCCACGCATTTAATTCTCCCGCTCCCGCTGCGCTAACCCATGTTTGAAATATTGCTCGAATCTGTTCATCGGTTTCTGGATTGCCACCAAACCACAACGCATTGCACTCTGGCGCTGGCGCTTGCTCAGCGCTTTGACCAAACCAAAACGAAAGGACTTCTTGATAGTGCATCTTGCCTCCTACCCGCAGCCTTAATCGTTATCACGATCAAGCCATTCAATACTCTTCTCTATTCAAGCGTACTTGGTTTTGATTGTCCCCGGTTCAAATCAAACAATCTCATCGGTACTTTGTGACCCATCAGTAAGTTGTGATGTAAGCTAGAGCAATACATTTCATTAAGGAGCCACCATGCCTTTTTCTCTTCATGATCGCCTCGCCGCAGATAGTGCCTACGTGGGCGACTTTGATTTATGCCAATTACGTCTTGCCCATGCAGATTTTGGCCCTTGGCTAATCCTGATCCCACGTAAAAACGATATCCACGAAGTGCATCACCTCAGTGATGAGGATCAGCAACAGCTATGGCGAGAGTCTGCTGCCGTCTCGCAATGTTTGGAACACGGTTTCCACCCCGATAAGCTCAACATCGCGGCGATCGGCAACCTCGTTCCACAACTTCATGTCCATCATGTCGCACGCTACCAAACCGATAGTGTGTGGCCGAACCCTATCTGGGGACATCTTAATGTGGGCCCTCGCGCTGACAATAAACAAACTGCCTTGATTCAAACCCTACGAACCACGCTGATGCCAGATGGATTGCATGTCAATCCGGCATAAAACGCTTCGTTATTTTCGTCAAAATAGAAAAACATAGCGATAAAAACCATGAATTTCAGTTATTTAAAAAGCATTGCACTTTTAACGAAAGATGGCGGAATTCTCCTAACCCTTCCTGATCCACACAGGCTACATTGGTGACTCTTTCATAACCTTTTCAACCGGGTGGAGTGTCCGCTCCGCCCCCGGCAGCAAGCGAAGGTGTCGTTGACACCCGTGGTATGGTCTCCCCGGTCATACCACGTTCCTTTTTCCCTTAGGTATAAATTCCAATACAGGTCACTGCCAGATAGGCACAGGCATGTATATACCTTGTTGGCGTAGCAGATTTAATCGGTTGGGCTAGTGAGTGCTTGAGGGAGGATGCGATCACGATACTGTGAGGGGCTCACACCAAAGTATCCTTTAAATCGCTGACTGAAATACGCCGGGTCACGATATCCGCACGCTTCGGCGGTCTCAGTAATACTCATCCCTTGTTTTAACAACCCGCTCGCATAGGTCAATCGCTTTTGGGTGATATAGCTGGTGACCGTGATATGAAAATACTGGCGACATTTGCGTTGTAAGTTCCGCTCCGACATCGCTAACGCGGTGGCCAGCTCATGGGTAGAAAAGTCAGGATTGGTAAAGCCGTTTTCCACCGCTTGCATAAAACGCGATATCCATGCGGAACGCAGCTGTTGACACTGAGCGCGGCGTTTAGCGTGATGCCCACTCATCTCGACGACAACAGCGCCAGGTTGAGCCGCGATGGGATCAAATATTGGCTGTGTTGTGCGATGTTGTTGAAGACGCTTGCTTTGTTGTCGGGCCTGATAGCGCTGTTTAAACGCTAATCCAACCGCTAACAACACAATACTCACAAAGACAGCAAGGATGGCCCCACTCATCATGTGTGGCAACATGGGGAGAGAAATATCAAGATTCAACACCGTGTGCGACGCACCATCGCGAGGAATGGCAATGCGCAGCTGATACTCTCCCCCTGCCATATTCGCCAGCGTAATGGTATCGCTACTGGTTTGTTGCCATGCGGCAAGCTGCCCAGCCATTGGGTTTCCTGGATGGCGCTTCGCGATCAGCTGATAGTGGACACGACTGACCTGCCGCTCAGGTGGCCAACTTCCCCATTCAAGCTGAGTCGGATTGTTTTCTAGCAATGTCATTGCCGTTTGCTGGCGCGGTGCAATACGCCAACGTCTGTCCTGTTGCCACACAGCGCCAATCACAACCTTCGGCGGTTTTCGTAGTGAGAACGCAAGTTGATCGGTATTAATCACAAAACGCTCAGCGCCGGAAAAAATGGTCAACTGATGCGGATTGGATACGCGACACACCACCTGTCCCATTGGCGTAGGTAGTCTGAATGTGCGCACAACACCTCTTGGTGCAATATGGACGATAGCTTGATTGCTGTACGCCCAAACACCGTCTTTATTACCGGTAATACAATGAAACTGCTCATTGTTTAACGACAGATAGGCCGCCGACACCGTATCCGGTGTGGTATGGTCATACTGATAAATGCCTTGCGCACTGGCGAGCCAAAGGCGGCCCCGTTCATCGGTATACAAATCAGACAACGGCAAGAGAGAGACAGGTAACCGAATCGCTTGAAACTGCCCATCTCGATAACGTGTCAAACCTTGCTGCTGACGGATCCAAACGCTACCGCGGCCATCATCATAAAACCCTTCAACGTCGCCCTCGTCCACTTGCCATCCGGTACCGTAGTCCACAACCGTTTCTGAAGACGGCCAATAGCGGATTAGCTGAGGTCCTTTTGCCAACCAAAGCGTCCCTGCCGCATCGGTATACAAGTGCTCAGCAGCGAAGTTGGCGACAGGTTCTGGGAGTATTAAACGTGCCCCTGTTCGGGTATCTAAGCCAGCCACACCATTTTCTGTCGACCACCACAACTGTGTCGCTTGTCGTGCAGCACTCTTGATCTTATCGCCGTTTTGATCTGACATACGCGCCAACCAACGACCACTCAAATCACGCCAATGACGACCTCTTAGCAGCCAAGGGTCACTGGCCTTTGAAAAGCCTTGGGTGATCGCTTGTGGAAAGGGACCATGCTGATGCGCAATCCAGCGCTGTCCGGCTGCGCGATAACGTAATGACTGGTCGGTGGAAAACCAAATTCCCCCTTCGGCATCGGCGCGTAAAAAGGTCACCCGTGTGCCATCTATTGCACTATGACCCGGCGTCCATACCGGTGATGCACTCCCATCGAGTGACAGGAGAAAAAGCCCTTGCTCATTAGCAGCCCAAACGCCTCCCGCCCCTGAGGCAAGATAATGAAACCCACCCTGCTGCGTCAGTATATGCTGCCCCGTCACTGAGTCTTCATCGAGAGCAAGTAAGTACACCGCATTGTGGGTGCTCACCCAAGCCCGCGAGTCTTGCCCTGTGATCGCAGTTATCGGAGAGTTGAAGCGGCGTATCTGGTGAATGCCTTGCTCACTAACTTGGTAGAGCGCTTGGCCGATGGCAATCAAGCGATGCTCGTTCGTCATCCAAGTCAGCTCTGCTCGCCATTGTCCTGCGCGCCAAATTGAAAAGCTGTTATCTTCCACCACATAGCGGCTGAGTTGACCGTCACTAATATGCCAAAGTTCACCGTTTATATTTGCAAGTCGTGACTGTGCATCCGATTGGCGAGCCAACACGGTCTGTGGCAGGCGATAACGTGTGACAATATGCTGTCCCGATTGGTAGCGATAAATAAAGTTCTGCCCTGCCATCCAAAGGGCATCATGCGCAAAGGCAATCGCCGTTACTTTTTCTTCGGGCAGACTGAGTACATCACTGAGTGGATGGGTTTGGTGGCCGTCAAAAAAAACGACCTCTCCTTGATGATTAAGCAACCAGACGCCACCGCCCGGCTGGTAGGCGATGTCACGCACGTTCGCGACCGCCTGCAAGCCCGGATAGGCTTGGAACGAGGTTTCCAACCCATGATGTGCCTGCAAAGGCAGACAGAAAAAGGTGCTAATTACCCAAATCAGGCAGAGCAATAGGCGTTTCATGCAACTAAGAGAGGAATAAGGGTCGCAAAATTAAGACGGGTATCATCCTGTGTAACCATACAAAATGGAACCCTGCGACCCTCAATGTGAGCTAGGCCTCACATTCTTGAGATTTATTAGCTGTTAAGAACTTGAGACAGCTGCTGATGAGCGCGTCTTGCTTGACGCTTGAAGTCGTCTTGCTCGCTACGCGGCACCGGATGCGCTTCAGGTAAAGGCACCTTCATGGCATTCACTGGATGGCCATATTTAATCAGCTCAAAATGCAAATGAGGGCCGGTCGAGCGTCCAGTGTTACCACTCAATGCGATTTTTTGCCCCATAGAGACGTGATCACCCGGCTTCACTAAAATACGGTGAAGGTGCAAATAGCGGGTCGAGTATTCGCGACCATGTTTGATCACGACATAGTTGCCTGCTAATGGATGCTTACGCGCTTTAACCACCACACCATCACCTGCTGCCAAGACGGGCGTCCCCACCGGGGTGGCAAAATCGGTACCGTTATGCGGTGAAATACGTCCGGTGATCGGATGCTTACGGTGTGGGTCAAATGACGAGCTGATACGGTAACGCTTGGCGGTTGGGAAACGACGTAAAGCACGATCCAAACTATGGCCCTGCTCATCATAGAAGCGACCATCGGTGTGACGGTAGACAAAGATATCTCGATCGCCCGCTTGATAAAGCATCGCCATCACTTCGCCAGACGATACCGCTTTATTATCGATAAACTCTTTGTTGACCAATACTGAAAAGCGATCCCCACGATGAGACTCAGCACCAAAGTCAAAGCGCCATTGTAGGGCTGAGACCAAGTTCTGAATTTGGTTAGGCGTCAACCCTGCTTGTCGCGCTTGCTGGTAAAAACTACTTGTGACGCGGCCCGACAGAGTGACTTGCTCGTAGACTCCGGTCGTTTCAAGTTGCTCATAGCTCACCCCATCCGCACCGAAGACATACTGATCCCGATATTTAATCGATTGATAGACAGTGAGTGACGAAAGCTGTCCCTCATCATCAATTTGCCAATCAATTTTTTGTCCAAGCCGAAGATCGCCTGCCTTCTGATTCACATCGAGGATCTGGTACATCTGACGGAGCGGTAGGCCGTACTGTGAAAAAATCGCGCCCAAGGTATCACCAGAGGCAACCGTGTGGGTGTGAATGCGGGCCGCTTCTGAAGTGATATCTTGCTCGAGAGCATCTTCAGGCACTGTCAGTGCTGGATCATCAGCGTCTAAACCAACTTCAATCGGCTCACTGTTTTCTAGCGGCATCGATGCCTGTTGCTCATCGATTAGCGGCAATGAGCGACGTTCATCGTGATGTGTAAAAGGATGTGGCTGCCACATGAGTGCGGCAGCAACGAGTAACGATAATGAGGCGAGCGCCAGCTTGTGCTGGCGAGGTAGCCGAGCGGTCGCGGCTAACCAATTAGTGAGTAGTTTCATGCTTTAAACAACGTGCGAAGCGGTTTCCCATATCTTTCAAAAAAACCTGATAACCATCAGGCGCAACTCGAATAGCAGTTGCCAACGGATCCAAAGCAATCACAGTAACGTCATCGTTTCGGGTCACAGCATCGACCAGTGAGGGATTAAACTGCGGCTCGGTGAAGATACAGGTCGCGTCATGATTTAGCAATCCTCTCCGGATAGTTACTAGGGTCTTTGCGCCCGGTTTTTGGCTGGGATCGACGGTAAAGTGGCCCGTTTTCTTCAAACCAAATGCTTGTTCAAAGTAACCGTACGCATCATGAAATACGAAATATCCACTTTGCTGGCGTTGCGCCAATGCCGCATGAATATCGGTTACTGTCTCATCCAGCTGGGCGTTAAAAATGGCTAATTTAGCGCGGTATTGGTCAGCCTTTTCGGGCGCAGTTGTTATCAAGGCTTGAGTAATCGCCCGCGCTGCGACACGTGCCGACTCGGGGCCCAGCCAAATATGAGGGTCGATACCATGGTGGTCATGGTCGTGGCCATGATGATGGGTTTCTGCTTCCCCGTCATAATGACGAAGCGGGATCCCCTCTACTTGAGTGAGGGTTAATACATTGGGCTGCTCTTGCAAAAGTTTACTCAAGAATAATTCAAGCTCCGGTCCTACCCAAACTGTCAAATCAGCCGCTTTCAAATTGCGAATATCAGAGGGTTTTAGCGCATAACCGTGTGGTGATGCGCCGGGCGGGAGTAACACCTCTACCGTATCGTCGTCTGCGACTAACCCTTTAGCAATCAGCTGCACCGGCTTAATCGTGGTCATCACAGTGACAGCCTGCGCTGGCAAGGCCAGTAACAGCGCAAAAAATAGTCCAATAACACGCACACCCATGGTTTACCCCAATTAATCAGTTTCATCAGCGATGCGAAATGTTATAATATAACAATTCCAATTCACAATGCTTTTTTCACTATGACTGACTCGCTAGTCACCCTCGATGCGGTGACGGTGACCTATAACGGCCGCCAGGTTCTGGATAATGTGTCGCTAGACTTAAAACGCGGCAATATCACCACATTGATTGGCCCTAATGGCGCGGGAAAATCCACCCTTGTAAAAACACTGATTGGCTTAGTTAAACCCAGCCAAGGCGCTGTGAGGCTTAAAAAAGGATTAAAGATCGGTTATGTGCCACAAAAGCTTCAGCTTAACCAAACACTGCCCTTAACGGTAGACCGATTTATCCGCTTAGGGACGCGATACACCAACGCGCAAATTACGCAAGCGCTAAGCACCGTCAATGCGGCCGCACTGCAATTTTCTAACATGCATACCTTGTCCGGCGGAGAAACCCAGCGGGTGTTGCTTGCCCGTGCGATCCTTAAATCCCCCGATCTTTTGGTACTGGACGAACCCGTGCAAGGTGTGGATGTCAGTGGCCAGCTTGAAATGTATAGCCTTATCGCGACGCTGCGCGACACACTCAGCTGCGCCGTTTTGATGGTCTCACACGACCTGCATTTAGTGATGGCGAAAACCGATGAGGTGATCTGTTTGCAGCACCATGTGTGTTGCTCAGGGGCGCCTGATGCGATTTCTCAACATCCCTCTTATGTCGCGATGTTCGGTCGCCAAACCAGCGAACAGCTTGCTTTGTATCACCACCATCACAATCACGATCACGATTTATCTGGACAGCCCGTTGATGGCTGCCAACATCAGGAACACCAGCATGATTGAGTTTTTAATGGCACCTATTCTAGGAGGGGTGCTGATTGCCGCCATTGCAGGTCCACTGGGCTCTTTTGTGGTATGGCGTCGAATGGCCTATTTTGGTGACACCCTCGCCCATGCGTCGTTGCTTGGGCTCGCCGTCGGCTTTTTGTTGCAAATTGACCTTAATCTTGCGCTTATCGCAACCTGTCTGTTACTTGCTATTGTGCTAGTTGGTTTACAGCGCCAGCACTTAGTCGCCACTGATACTCTGCTCGGTATTTTGGCGCACAGTGCTTTATCGTTAGGGCTCGTTGCAGTCAGTTTTCTTGATACGGTGCGCGTGGATTTAATGGCGTATCTGTTTGGGGACTTATTGGCCGTAACCTATACCGATTTAACCTGGTTAGCGATTGGTGCTTGCTTCACATTTGCGGTGTTGGCTTATTACTGGGAACCTCTACTCTCGATGACCGTCAGCGAAGAGCTGGCTCAAGTTGAGGGCATTGATGTGGAACGCTTACGGCTGCTGCTCATGTTACTTATCGGGCTTGTGATTGCACTGGCGATGAAATTTGTCGGCGCCTTGATCATTACGTCAATGCTGATCATTCCCGCAGCAACAGCACGACGTCTCTCGGCTACGCCCGAACAAATGGCGTCATTGGCGAGTTTAATTGGCATGGGCGCTGTTTTTCTCGGTATGGCGGGCTCTTGGTTTTACGATACGCCGGCTGGTCCATCGGTCGTGGTTGCGGCGGCAGGCGTATTTATGCTGAGCCAGCTGATCCCGATTCGAAGCCGCTAGCGACTCATCCATACGGTTAGCTTGTGCTCAGACAAAACAAGACAAAAAAGCCGCTCACAGTGAGCGGCTTTGAATCATGCTACGACTGCGTTTTTACCATCCGGTTTTATCGCGCAGTGCTTGACCGATTTCTGCCAAGCTTTTTACTGTGGTGACGCCTGCAGCTTCAAGCGCTGCAAATTTGTCATCGGCGGTTCCTTTGCCACCAGAGATGATCGCACCCGCATGACCCATGCGTTTACCCGGAGGAGCAGTTACTCCGGCAATATAAGAAACAACAGGTTTGGTGACGTTTTCTTTGATGTAAGCCGCCGCTTCTTCTTCAGCCGTACCACCGATTTCACCAATCATTACAATCGCTTCAGTCGCTGGATCCTTTTCGAACATTTCGAGAATGTCGATAAAGTTAGAACCTGGAATAGGATCACCGCCAATCCCGACACAGGTTGACTGGCCAAAGCCTTCATCCGTAGTCTGCTTCACCGCTTCATAGGTCAAGGTACCTGAGCGTGACACGATACCGACTTTACCCGGTTTATGGATGTGACCTGGCATGATGCCAATCTTACATTCACCTGGAGTGATAACACCCGGGCAGTTTGGACCAATCATGCGAACGCCAGCTTCATCAAGCTTCACTTTCACTTCCAGCATATCCAGCGTTGGGATCCCTTCGGTGATACAAACAATCAGCTCGATACCCGCATCAACTGCTTCGAGGATCGCATCTTTACAAAATGGTGCTGGCACGTAGATCACTGACGCTGTTGCACCCGTCGATTCCACGGCTTCTGCCACTGTGTTAAACACCGGCAAACCGAGATGGGTGGTTCCCCCTTTACCCGGTGATACCCCACCAACCATTTGCGTACCATATTCGATCGCCTGCTCAGAGTGGAAGGTACCCTGTCCACCCGTAAAGCCCTGACAGATGACTTTGGTGTCTTTATTAATCAGCACTGACATTGTTATTTACCCTCCGCTGCAGCAACGACTTTCTGTGCGGCTTCTGTGAGTGAGGTGGCCGCGATGATGTTCAAGCCGCTATCGGCTAGTTTCTTCGCACCTACTTCGGCATTATTGCCCTCTAGGCGAACGACAACAGGCACTTTTACGCCCACTTCTTCTACTGCGCCAATGATGCCGTCAGCAATCAAGTCACAGCGAACGATGCCGCCGAAGATATTCACCAATACTGCCTTCACATTGCTGTCAGACAGGATAATCTTGAATGCTTCAGTCACACGCTCTTTCGTCGCGCCACCGCCGACATCCAAGAAGTTAGCAGGGCTACCGCCGTGCAGATTAACAATATCCATGGTGCCCATCGCAAGACCTGCACCATTGACCATGCAGCCAATGTTTCCATCGAGGGCAACGTAGTTCAGTTCCCACTGCGCCGCATGAGCCTCACGGGCGTCTTCTTGGCTTGGATCGTGCATCGCGCGAACCTGTGGCTGGCGATAGACCGCATTGCTATCAATCGACAGTTTTGCATCCAAGCAGTGCAGGTCACCCTGATCAGTGATTACTAATGGGTTCACTTCAACCAATGCGACGTCTTTATCAAGAAACAGCTGTGCAATCCCCATAAAGATCTTGGTGAACTGCTTGATTTGCTCACCTTCAAGACCCAATTTAAATGCCAGTTGACGGCCTTGATAAGGCTGAGGACCAACTAAAGGATCAATCGAGGCTTTGTGAATTAATTCAGGCGTTTCTTCCGCCACTTTCTCAATTTCCACACCGCCTTCTGTTGACGCCATGAAAACCACGCGACGCGAGCCACGGTCAACGACCGCACCGAGATATAGCTCTTTGGCGATATCAGTGCAGGATTCAACAAGAATTTTGCTAACCGGTTGGCCATTCGCATCTGTTTGGTAAGTAACGAGGTTTTTACCTAGCCATTGTTGTGCGAACTCGCGAATTTGTTCTTTAGAGGAAGCCAGTTTTACGCCGCCCGCTTTACCGCGACCGCCCGCGTGGACCTGACATTTGACGACCCATTTGTCGCCACCAATTTTGTCGGCTGCTTCAGCAGCTTCTTGTGGTGTGTCGCAAGCATAGCCCTCTGAAACTGGTAGACCATATTCAGCGAACAGCTGCTTTGACTGATATTCGTGCAGATTCATGATGTTCTATCCGTGTTAATGTCCATTATTGTGTCTTTGTGCTTTCCAAATGAGGGGACTCCGTCCCCTCGGCTGACAGCCAGTACATCACGTACTGGCCAATCAGTTAAACGTCCAATAGCAGACGTGTTGGGTCTTCAAGAAGCTCTTTGATGGTAACCAGGAAGCCAACCGATTCACGGCCGTCAATCAGACGGTGATCGTAGGAAAGCGCCAAGTACATCATTGGTAGGATCTCTACCTTGCCATCTACCGCCATTGGGCGGTCTTGAATTTTGTGCATACCAAGAATGGCTGCCTGAGGTGGGTTAATAATTGGCGTCGACATCAGCGAGCCAAATACCCCACCGTTAGTGATCGTAAAGTTACCCCCAGTTAGCTCATCAACGGTTAGCTTACCGTCTCGGCCTTTGACCGCGAGATCACGGATCCCTTTCTCGATATCTGCGAAGCCTAGCTTATCGCAATCACGCAGCACTGGTGTGACCAAACCGCGTGGTGTTGATACGGCCATGCTCACATCGAAGTAGTTGTGATAAACGATGTCATCACCGTCGATAGACGCATTCACTTCCGGGTAACGCTTGAGCGCTTCAACCACTGCCTTCACATAGAAAGACATGAAGCCGAGGCGAATATCATGGCGTCTTTCGAAGCTATCACGATACTGCTTACGCAGTTCCATAATCGGCTTCATGTTGACTTCGTTGAACGTGGTCAACATCGCGGTACTGTTTTTCGCTTCTAACAAGCGCTCAGCAACACGCTTACGCAAACGTGTCATTGGCACACGTTTTTCACCGCGCTCAGCCACTGCAGGGACGTCTTGTGCAGGTTTGTCTTGCTCGCCACCTTTTGGCTTGTTCTTCAGGTAAGCATCAACATCTTCTCGGGTAATACGCCCACCCACACCTGTGCCTTTCACCGCATCTGGAGAGATATCATGCTCGGCCAGTAAGCGACGCACGGCTGGGCTCAGTGCATCATTAGATTCTTCTTCCAGTGATGCTGTATGGCGCTTATCCGGTGACGCTTCTGATTCAGCAGGCACGTCTTTGGTCGGCTCTCCTGCCACAGCGCCTTCTTTCAACTTCGCGATGGCTTGTTTCGCCAACACGGTTGACCCTTCATCTTCAATGATTGACTCCAACACGCCATCAGCAGGCGCGGGCACTTCCAGTACCACTTTATCCGTTTCAATATCAACCAGTACTTCGTCACGGGTTACCGAGTCACCTGGCTGTTTGTGCCATGTGGCAATCGTTGCGTCAGCCACAGATTCGGGTAAATCGGGAACCAGAATTTCGATTGTCATATCGTAGTTATCCTTAATGTTCTAGTTCTTACTTGAGGGTCAGAGCGTCTTCGACTAACGCTTTTTGTTGTTTCTGGTGTACGGACATATAGCCTACCGCTGGCGATGCTGATGCCTCTCGTCCTGCGTAGGTTAAGGTAGCATCTTCTGGAATCGCCGCACGGAAATTGTGCTGGCTGCTATACCAAGCCCCTTGGTTTTGAGGCTCTTCTTGGCACCACACAAAGTCTTTCGCATTGGTGTAAGGAGCGATAGCGTCTTTCACCGCATCCAATGGGAACGGATAAAGCTGCTCAATACGAATAATCGCCACATTGTCGATTTCCGACTTGCGACGCGTTTCCAGTAGGTCGTAATACACCTTACCTGCGCACATGACGACGCGTTCAACCTTGTTCGCATCCAGCTCATCCATCTCGCCAATTGCGGGGAGGAAATCACCATCAGATAAGTCTTCAAGGCTCGACACACACAGCGGGTGGCGCAACAGCGACTTAGGCGACATCACAATCAACGGACGACGCATAGGACGAACCACTTGGCGACGCAGCATGTGATAGACCTGTGCAGGCGTTGAGGGCACGACCACCTGCATGTTTTGTTCGGCACAGAGCTGTAGATAGCGTTCAAGACGCGCCGATGAGTGCTCTGGGCCTTGTCCTTCATAGCCGTGAGGCAACAGCATGGTTAATCCGCACATACGGCGCCATTTTTGTTCTCCAGAGCTGATGAACTGATCAATCACCACTTGCGCACCGTTGGCAAAATCACCGAACTGTGCTTCCCAAACGGTGAGACCACCAGGCTCTGCCGTTGCGTAGCCATATTCGAACGCGAGAACCGCCTCTTCAGACAACACAGAGTCAAACACTTGGAATGGCCCTTGTTTGTCGTGAATATTCGCCAGTGGCAAATAGGTACTGCCGTCGGTTTGATTGTGCAAGACCGCATGACGGTGGAAGAAGGTTCCTCGCCCGGAGTCTTGGCCGGTAATACGGATACGTTTACCATCATCCACCAGCGTCGCATACGCCAAGGTTTCCGCCATACCCCAATCTAGCTTTTTCTCACCTTCCACCATGGCTTTACGATCGTTATAAAGCTTGGCGACACGGCTATGAAGCTTGTGACTTTCTGGCAATTGGCAAATCCGATGGCCGAGCTCTTTCAGACGCTTAGCATCAAACTTATTCGCCCACTCTACGGTCCAATCGTGCCCAAGATAAGGGGTCCAATCGACCGAGTGCAACGCCATCGGGCGCCATTCTTTGACCACACATTCACCACGGTCAAGCGCATCGCGATACTCGTTGATAAGCTCGGTCGCTTTCTCAAGATTCGCAACACCCTGCTGATCAAGAACGTCCGCATACAGCTTGCGCGGTGTCGGATGCTTCTTGATCTTTTGGTACATCATAGGCTGAGTCGCGTTGGGCTCATCCGCTTCGTTGTGACCGTGACGGCGATAACACACCAAGTCAATGACCACATCACGCTGGAATTCGTTACGGAAATCAAGCGCTAAGCGAGAAACAAAGGCAACAGCTTCAGGATCATCCGCGTTTACGTGGAAGATGGGCGCCTGCACCATTTTGGCAATATCGGTACAGTATTGCGTAGAACGAGAATCGGCTGGGTTCGAGGTGGTAAAACCGATCTGGTTATTGATGACGATACGTACCGTGCCACCAACTTGGAAACCACGCGCTTGAGACATGTTAAAGGTCTCTTGCACCACCCCTTGGCCGGCAATCGCCGCATCACCATGAATCGTGATCGGTAAGACACTCGAACCGGTGGCGTCTTCAAGACGATCTTGACGTGCTCTAACTGAGCCCATAACCACAGGGTTGACGATCTCAAGGTGAGATGGGTTGAAGGCAAGCGCTAAATGCACATCACCGCCTGGCGTGGCAAAATCAGACGAGAAGCCTTGGTGATATTTCACATCACCGGTGCCCCAGGTTTCGTCCTGTTTACCCGCAAACTCGTCAAACAGTTCTGACGGCTTTTTACCCAGCACATTCACCAACACGTTCAAGCGGCCGCGGTGAGCCATACCGACCACCACTTCACGAGCCCCTTTACCACCAGCGTGGCGGATGAGCTCTTTAAGCATCGGGATCAGTGCATCCCCCCCTTCGAGAGAGAAGCGCTTTGCGCCTGGGAACTTCGCGCCCAAATAGCGCTCTAGTCCTTCAGCCGCGGTCAGTTCTTCTAGGAAGGTCAGCTTTTCTTGTTCGTTGAATTGCGGCTGCCCAACCACAGACTCTAATCGGCTTTGGATCCAACGTTTCTCTTCCGTGTCAGTAATATGCATATATTCAGCACCGATAGACCCACAATAGGTCTTCTGCAGTGCTTCATAAAGCTCGCCCAGCTGCATATTGTCTTTACCAATTGCAAATGAGCCGACATTGAAGTTTTCGTTGAAATCCTGCTCGTTAAGCGAGTGGAAAGCAGGTGATAGATCGGGTACTTGATTACGCTTCCATAAACCCAGCGGGTCAAGATTGGCCTGCTGATGGCCGCGGAAACGAAATGCGTTAATAAGTTGAAGGACTTTGACTTGTTTCGCGTCTACGTCGGGGTCATTGACTGAGGCATTTGCACGCGCTGTCTCGGTAGCTAAGCGTCGAAAGTAATCACGAACGCGAGAGTGGGGTTGTTCTACCGCGGTTTCATTCACCGCTGGTAGTTGGTCAAAGACCGCTCTCCATTCTTGATCAACTAACTCCGGGTCACTGAGGTACAGTTCGTAGAGGTCTTCTACGTAAGTTGCATTGGCGCCAGCCAAATGAGAAGACTCCATCCAAGCCTTCATCACGCCATTTTGCATTGTTATCCCTTAACCACTAGTTATTTATCCAAACACCGGTTCTAAGCCGGGTTACCTGTTATTTAGCCCCGTCCGTGGACGGGGCTTTATAGTTCACGTTAATGTACGAAAGCGTTTTAAACGCCACGCTGAATCAGCATCGACTTAATGTGTCCAATTGCTTTCGTTGGGTTCAAGCCCTTAGGACACACACTGACACAGTTCATGATACCGTGGCAACGGAAGACACTAAAAGCGTCGTCCAGATCAGATAAGCGCTCTTCGGTCGCGGTATCACGGCTATCCGCTAACCAACGATACGCAGCGAGCAGCCCTGCCGGCCCCACAAATTTGTCTGGGTTCCACCAGAAAGAAGGGCAAGAGGTGCTGCAACACGCACACATGATGCACTCATACAAGCCGTCCAACTCCGCGCGGTCTTCAGGGGCTTGTAAATTCTCCCGTGATGGCGGTGTGTCATCGTTGATTAAGTAAGGTTTAACCCGCTCGTAGTTCTCATAGAACTGACTCATATCGATAATAAGGTCACGCACAACCGGCAAACCTGGCAATGGACGGATCACAATTTCTGATTTGTCCATCAGTGATGAGAGTGGCGTGATACACGCCAATCCATTCTTACCATTCATGTTCACGCCGTCCGAACCGCACACACCTTCGCGACATGAGCGACGGAATGCTAACGTCGGATCTTGCTCTTTTAGTTGAATGAGCGCGTCCAATAGCATCATGTCCGACCCTTCAGGCACGTCGAGCGTGTAATCCTTCATATATGGCGCATCGTCCACATCTGGATTGTAGCGATAGACTGAAAACTTAACGTTCATCGTTTTCGACCCCCTTAGTAAGTACGCGCTTTCGGTGGGAAAGCGTCACGATGCACTGGCGCCATGTTGACGTCGCGCTTCGACATAGATTCCGTTTCTGGATTGTAGATGGAGTGGCATAGCCAGTTCTCATCATCACGCTCTTGATAATCAAAGCGTGCATGAGCACCACGGCTTTCGGTACGATAGTTTGCCGCTACCGCTGTTGAATAAGCGGTTTCCATCAGGTTCTCCAGCTCCAAACACTCGATACGCTGAGTGTTGAACTCAGTCGACGTATCGTCCAATCGTGCGACTTTCAAACGTTCACGGATTTCTTGCAGTTCTTTGAGGCCTTTTTCCATCGCCTCACCTTCACGGAATACCGAGAAGTTTTCTTGCATACACGCTTGGAGATCTTTACGGATTTCTACAGGGTCTTCGCCTTTTTGCGTGCTGTTCCAGCGGTTCAAGCGCGCTAAAGAGGCTTCAATATCAGATTCGCTTGCATCACGCGCTTCAACTTGCGCGGCCAGGGTTTCACCAAGGTGTAGACCCGTTGCACGGCCAAAGACCACCAGATCAAGCAATGAGTTACCGCCCAAACGGTTTGCGCCATGGACAGACACACTCGCGATCTCACCACAGGCAAACAGGCCTTGTACTTCAACGTCGTGTCCCATTGGATCTTGTTTGATCGCTTGACCAGACACTTGCGTTGGAATACCGCCCATCATGTAGTGGCAGGTTGGGATGACCGGAATTGGCTCTTTGACCGGATCCACGTGCGCAAAGGTACGAGACAGATCCAAAATGCCTGGCAAGCGTGACTCAAGGACATCTTTACCCAAGTGGTCTAGCTTAAGCTTGATGTGTGGACCCCAAGGGCCGTCACAACCTCGACCTTCTCGGATTTCGATCATCATTGAACGTGCAACCACATCACGACCAGCAAGGTCTTTTGCGTTCGGCGCGTAACGCTCCATAAAGCGTTCGCCGTCTTTATTAAGCAAATAGCCACCTTCACCACGGCACCCTTCGGTCACCAAGACACCGGCACCAGCAATGCCTGTTGGGTGGAACTGCCACATTTCCATGTCTTGCATCGGGACGCCTGCTCGCAATGCCATACCGACACCGTCACCCGTGTTGATGTGCGCATTGGTGGTGGATTGATAAATACGCCCTGCACCGCCCGTTGCAAGCACGGTCGCTTTAGATTTGAAGTAGCAAATCTCACCAGTTTCCATGCACATCGCGGTGGCACCAACCACCGCACCGTCTTGGTTTTTCACCAAGTCGAGGGCATACCATTCCGAGAAGATGGTGGTTTTATTTTTGATATTTTGCTGGTACAGCGTGTGAAGCAATGCATGACCAGTTCGGTCTGCGGCTGCGGCTGTACGTGCCGCCTGTTCACCGCCAAACTCTTTCGATTGGCCACCAAACGGACGCTGATAGATAGAGCCGTTTTCAAAACGCGAAAACGGTAGGCCCATTTTTTCGAGTTCAATGACCGATTGCGGGCCGGTTTTACACATGTACTCGATGGCGTTTTGGTCTCCGATATAATCCGACCCTTTCACCGTGTCATACATGTGCCATTGCCAGTTATCCTTGTGTGAGTTACCCAGTGCTACCGTAATACCACCCTGCGCAGATACAGTGTGAGAACGAGTCGGAAAGACTTTTGATAACAACGCACAAGACAAGCCTTGTTCAGAAATTTGCAGGGCGGCGCGCATACCTGCACCACCTGCGCCAATAACGATTGCGTCAAATTCGCGAACTGGAATACTCACTTACACACCCCACAGTACAAAGAAACCGGCAAACACATAGATCAGCAGCAAGGCAACCACACCCAATTGAAGGAGGCCACGCAGCAAGGCAGGCTTGATGTAGTCAGTTAACACTTGCCACATACCGATCCATCCGTGAATGAGAATCGACACCAGTGCCAGCATGGTAAACACCTTAGTGCTGGTTTGGCCGAAAAAAGCTGTCCATGAGGCGTACGTAATGTCCGGCCCAAATGCAGCAAATCCGACCATATAAAGTGTGTAAAGTGTGATGATAATCGCAGTGGCCCGAATGAGTACAAAATCATGTACACCATTACGCCCCACCGATGAAATGTTTTTCGTTACCATACCAAAATCCCCGCCAGTACAGACAACACGCCGGTCAATGCAAATGCCACCTGAGCGCTTTTCGCACCCGTTTCCAACTCTTCAAAATAACCGATATCCTGCATGAGGTGGCGGATACCACCTACGATGTGATAGGCAAGCGCCGTGAGGATGCCCCAAAGGACAAACTTAACGAAGAAGCTATCGACGATGGCAGACGCAGTTTCAAAACCGCTAGGTGAAGAGAGAGACAGGCTAAGCAGCCACAATAGGATGGCGATCGAGACGAAGGTGATGACACCTGCTACTCGATGCATGATAGACGCAATCGCTGTGATGGGGAAACGAATGGTCTTAATGTCGAGGTTTACGGGTCTTGACTTTCTTTCTTTCACGATATTGCCCACTCAGCTCCATTGAGCATTTATAGTTATTTACACTCTCTGAACCTCAGTACTCAAAGCGTAAGACCTGCAACATCTGTGTAACGTGCTTTGCGTACCTTATTGCTATTAACTGCAACTTTGAGCAAATGGATCACGTCAATTTAGAAAGGTGTTTGAGCCCCTAAACGCTCTAGGATACTGATATGCCCAGAGACCTCGCAAAAGTATACGCGGCGTAACAAGCAATTACAAACGCTCAAAATTGACAGGAATCTCACAACAGATATTTAACCCGCATTGCAAATAAGTTATTAACTCGCGCACACATCGTTAGGTTAAAAATTGACATCACCTAGGCCGATCGGTAAAACGGTCGGGTCCGTATCCTGGATGGGATTATAAAATAACAAAGGAGATTGTTATGGCAGAGAAGAAAGCTACCCTACATATTGAAGGGCAAGCACCAATCGAACTGCCGATCATGGGGGGCACTGTCGGGCCAGAGGTCTTGGACGTACGTGCATTAGGTGCAAATGGATATTTCACCTTTGATCCGGGCTTTGTCGCCACGGCATCATGTGAATCGCAAATCACCTACATTGATGGCGCTGCAGGCGTTTTGCTGCATCGCGGTTACCCTATTGATCAACTCGCCAATAACGCTGATTACTTAGAAGTCTGTTATATCCTTCTTTACGGTGAAGTCCCTACGAAAAAGCAATATGAAGAATTCCGCTCGTTAATCGTGCGCCACACCATGGTACATGAGCAAATCGCGAGTTTCTTCCACGGGTTCCGTCGTGACGCTCACCCAATGGCCGTCATGGTCGGTGTCGTCGGTGCACTGGCTGCTTTCTACCACGACTCACTGGATATCAATAACGATCAGCACCGCGAAATCACCGCCTTCCGATTGCTCTCTAAAATGCCGACACTCGCGGCAATGTGTTACAAGTACTCGATTGGCCAGCCATTCATCTATCCGCGCAACGACCTAGATTACGCAGAGAACTTCCTCCACATGATGTTTGCAACGCCTTGTGAAGAATATGAAGTTAACCCAGTAGTTGCGCGTGCAATGGACAAAATCTTTACGCTGCATGCCGATCATGAGCAGAATGCGTCCACTTCGACGGTCCGTCTAGCCGGCTCTTCAGGCGCTAACCCATTCGCGTGTATTGCCGCAGGGATCGCGTCACTTTGGGGGCCAGCTCACGGTGGCGCCAATGAGGCCTGCTTGCGCATGCTAGAAGAAATCGGTCATGTCGATAACATTCCTGAGTTTATTGGCCGAGCAAAAGACAAGGATGATCCTTTCCGTTTGATGGGCTTTGGACACCGGGTGTATAAAAACTACGATCCTCGCGCTACTGTGATGCGTGAAGCTTGTCATGAAGTATTGGAAGAACTGAGTATCCAAGACCCACTGCTCGATGTGGCGATGGAGCTCGAGCGTATTGCACTGTCTGATGATTACTTTATCGACAAGAAACTGTATCCGAATGTGGACTTCTACTCGGGCATCATCCTCAAAGCGATTGGTATTCCAACGTCGATGTTTACTGTGATTTTCGCGATGTCACGAACGATTGGTTGGATTGCGCATTGGAATGAAATGCACTCCGATCCCAACAATCGCATTGGTCGTCCGCGTCAGCTCTATACTGGCTACACGCAACGTGAATTCACACCAATGAAACAGCGAGACTAACACCTTGCTTGCAGAAAAACGCCGCCTAAACGAGGCGGCGTTTTTGTTTTCGTCAATCACTTATACCGGGTTGTCGATATCAATAAAATCAACCGTTAGACCATACTGTTCAGCCAACCACTCACCCAGCGCTTTAACACCATAACGCTCTGTCGCATGATGGCCTGCGGCAATATAGTGCACACCTTGCTCGCGCGCTGAGAACGTCGTCCGTTCTGATACCTCACCTGAAAGATAGGCATCCATATTCTGGCTAGCCGCTAAGTCGATAAAGTCTTGCGCACCGCCCGTGCATAAGCCGACCGTTTCAATACGACGGGTGTGGCCGCCATCAATAACCAAAGGGGCTCGGCCTAGAACCGCCGCCACTTGATGTTCAAACTGGGCTAAGGTCATCGGCGTCGATAGCTTTCCGTAAACAGGAATCGACACCGAGTTACCGGGCTCTAACCCGCCAACCAACTCAATCCCCAATCGCTTAGCCAACTGTGCGTTATTTCCCATGGTAGGGTGAATATCCAACGGCAAATGGTAGCCATATAAATTAATGCCATTTTCAATCAACGCTTTGATCCGTTGATACTTCATGCCACGAATTTGCTGTGGTTCACCGCGCCAGAAGTAACCATGGTGTACCAAGATGGCATCCGCATTCTGCTCAATCGCCGCATCGATCAGATCTTGGCAAGCCGTGACACCGGTGATCACTTTTTGTACTTGCTCACGTCCCTCAACTTGTAGCCCATTCGGGCTATAGTCTTTGATTTGGTCGGGCTTTAGCTCTGCGTTTAGGATTGCTTCGAGTTCGAGGTTATTCATGATGTCTCTTTCGTCGCTTTGAGATGTTGTATGTTAGTGTAACGTGCGGAATCGACATAAAAAAGCGGCTAACGTTTCCGTTAGCCGCTCAACCAGTAAGGCGTGATGTTTATAAAAAACCGCCCGCTTTCTCAGACTCAGCCAGCCAGACCGGCTTAGTACTATCTTTTAACCAGACTTGATGAAGATGACTATAAATACGCGATGCCAAAGGTGGCACCACTAATGTAGGCGCACATACAATACCTGCAACCACAACAGCGCTGCGACGCAAAACGACTTGGGTTTTATCGAACGGTTTATACATGACTAACCTCACTCATCTGACCAGTTGTGAGGAAAGTATATCATCCGTTTAGTATGTTTACTACATATTAGCGCAAAAATCGTTCATCCACGGCGATACAATCGATTAACAAGGTAATAAAATTACAATGACGACATCACCACTGTTTGCCCGTCGGCAGCAAATCGCAAAGGATATGGCTTGGATTCGCTCCCAACCGCCTTTGTTATCCTCAGCGGATTTCCCCATGGTCAATACCTCGACGTGGCAAGTCGCTGATAACACCTTGGCAGAGATGTCTTATCGCGGACCACACCGCATTGGCTTTTACTACCAATGGCTATTAGCAAACCTGATTGCACAGCAACCCCACCTTAATGTGGTTGCTGAAGAGATACAGATTAATGATGCAGGTAAAACGGTTGGCGCCGTGGATTTCTTGATTGAAAATGGTGAGCAACTCGAACACTGGGAAGTCGCAGTAAAGTTTTATCTTGCCCATCAAGGTCGTTGGCTGGGTCCAAATGCTAAAGATGCATTAGACATCAAAGCTGCGCGTATGATGAACCATCAGCTTGCTATGTCCGATCATCCCCGCTTTTTAGCCAACCACCCACAATGGCGACCGCAAAAGAAGCGACTGTGTATCCACGGCCGTTTGTACCAGCCGTTTCACCAAAACGCACCACTCCCAGATGCACCCAGCGTCAATCTCGATTGTATTACTGGTTGGTGGTGCTGGCCTGATGCCTTACCCCAAGACCGTCGTTATGCGTCTTTATCACGCGATCAGTGGTTGAGCATCCCTGATTTTCATACTTTACCCCGCTTTGATACAGCGGCGCTGGCTTCGCTGACACGCACTTGTCATTTGGTTGATGAGTATCTCACGCCCTGGTTTGTCGTCACCCCAGACTGGCCTCAAACTCAACCGCCTAAAGTATAGTGGCCGCCAGACGCACATAAAAAAGCCGCACCTTAACGGTACGGCCTTTACAACGCGCGAGGGGATATTTGGCGTTTTATACCCCTTGCTCAGCAAAAACGTTATCCACGATCTGTTGCGCTTCTTTTTCGATCATGCGCAGGTGCGCCTCACCTTTAAAGCTCTCACAATAGATCTTGTAGATCTCTTCCGTACCAGAGGGGCGAGCAGCGAACCATCCAGAGTCAGTGACGACTTTTAAGCCACCAATCGCTTCACCATTGCCTGGCGCGTGAGTCAGCTTTGCAGTAATGATATCGCCCGCTAACGTCTCCGCGGTCACCATTTCAGGGCTTAACTGACTGAGTACTTGCTTTTGCTGCTTGTTCGCCACCGCTTGTAAACGGTTATAGGCGGGATCACCATGCTTATTCACCAGTGTTTGATAGTAAGCGTGAGGTGTCATGCCGGTCACCGCGAGGATCTCAGCGGCCAGTAAACACAGAATAATGCCATCTTTATCGGTCGACCAAGGCTGTCCATCCAAGGTTAAGAAAGAGGCGCCCGCACTTTCTTCGCCACCAAAGCCAAGCTGGCAGTGATGCAGACCATCGACAAACCATTTAAAGCCAACCGGGACTTCCACCAGCTTTCTATCAAGATCCGCAACCACTTTGTCAATAATGGCACTCGACACGAGTGTTTTACCCACACCTAAGCTACTCGGCCATTGCTGACGATGGCGGAAAAGATAATCAATACAAACCGCTAAATAATGATTAGGGTTCATCAAGCCATCTGATGACACAATGCCGTGGCGGTCAAAATCAGGGTCATTCCCAAAAGCAAGATCATAGTGGTCTTTGTGTGCTAACAATCCCGCCATCGCATAGGGTGAGGAACAATCCATGCGGATCACACCGTCGCTGTCGAGAGGCATGAAGCCAAAAGTCGGATCGACTTTCTCATTCACGAGGGTAATATCGAGCTGATAATGTTCAGCGATTTTTTGCCAATAGCGAATCCCAGCCCCACCCAGAGGATCAACAGCCAGTTTTAATCCTGCCGCTTGAATGGCTTTAATATCCACAACACGTTCGAGCCCAGCGACATACGGCGTCACTAAGTCTTGCTCTTGGTAGTAAGCGCTTGCCCGTGCTTCGTCGATAGCCAACCGTTTCACGCCTTCTAAGCCAGCATCAATATAATCATTGGCTCGTGCTTCAATCGATTTTGTGATGGCCCCTTCTGCTGGGCCGCCATGCGGAGGATTGTACTTAATCCCCCCATCTTGCGGTGGATTATGTGAGGGGGTGATCACAATCCCGTCCGCTTGCTCAGCATGATCACGGTTATAAGCCAGAATTTGTTGGGAAATGCCCGGCGTTGGCGTATAGCCCTGATCTGCTTGCGCAATAACCTCTACCTGATTGGCCGTCAATACTTCAACCACGGCACCAAAAGCGGGCTCGGACAGCGCATGCGTATCTTTACCCACAAAGACAGGTCCCGTGATACCAAGCGCACGGCGCTCATCACAGATGGCCTGAGCAATCGCGTGAATGTGATCACGGTTGAATGTTGTATTTAGTGCACTGCCACGGTGGCCTGATGTTCCAAACGCAACGCGCTGCGCCGGATTGCCGGGGGTTGGCTGGGCCTGAAAAAAGCGCGTGACTAGCGCTGGAATATTGCATAAATCAGCGGCGTCTGCGCGCTGCCCTGCTTGGGGATGCACTGCCATAAATCTCGTCTCCCATGAGTGGCATAGATTAAATCGCGTTGACAACCTTTTCGATCAAATCGCTGGGGAACTGCATTTTTTCCATCAGCTGCTCCACCATTTGGCGCTTACGGCCGGTGTTGGTGTTGGTGATCACCCAAAAAGGTGTCTCTGGAATTTGCTTCGGCTTGGTGGTTTTGCCGCTTTCTAACAACGTTTGCTGATTATCAGCAAAATACAGACGGGTACGTCCTTTTAGTGCCATCCCATCGGCAAACCCTTGCTGGTCCACACGATATAGGGTGGTCAAAACGAGCATGAAGCGGCCAATTGCACGCTCTTGCGCTGCAAACTCATCCGAGATCAATAGTGATCGCATCGCTTTAACGCGATCAACAGACGCACTGCGTCCTGCATCTTTACTCACTACGATGCCGCTGGAACGAGAGGGTGTCGGTGCAGGCTGTGTTGACTGCTGCGCCGAATCCGACAGCAATAAGCGGCGCAAAATATCTGATGCGCTCTCACCAATATGCTGCGTTTGGCTGGCAATGTACCGGTATAGCTCCTCGTCAACCTCAATCGTCTTCATTGTTTTTCATCGAGTCCTGTTTGTCGTTTAACGGGGCGATTATACAGAGATAGATAGGTATACTCTACGCCAAAGCCAGTAATCTGAGAGAAAAGCAACGTGTTATTAAACGAAAAGTCTCGCGGTGAAGGCTCACCGCTCGTATTGATCCACGGTTTATTTGGCAATCTCGACAATCTAGGCGGATTAGCAAAAACCTTGGCTGATCACTTTTGTGTTTATCAAATTGATCTACCTAATCACGGCCAGTCCTATCATACTAAGCAGGTCGATTATCAGGCACAGTCGGATGCGGTTGTCGCATGGATGGATCACCATCAACTCGACAAGGTGACGCTGGTCGGTCACTCAATGGGCGGGAAAGTTGCTATGGCTATCGCACAGCGCTTTCCTGAACGCGTGACACAGTTGGTGGTCATGGATATTGCCCCCATCGACTATCAAGTTAACCGGCATGATGCGGTGTTTACGGCGCTAAAACGCACCCAAGACACTCCCCTGACTAGTCGCCAACAAGCACAATCGATCATGGATGAGACGATTGAAAACCCAGGCGTGACACAATTTTTATTGAAATCACTCTATAAAACCGATCAAGGTCACTACGCCTGGCGCTTCAATATTGATAATCTTTATCACGGTTATCGCGATATTATGGGCTGGCAGGCATTCGGACAGTATTCAGGCCCGACTCTGTTTGTAAAAGGGCAACAATCTGAATACATTTTGCCCGAGCACCGTGATGCGATTATAGAACAGTTCCCGCATTCGAAAGCGCACATGGTGGCAGGCACAGGCCATTGGCTACATGCTGAAAAACCTGCCGTGGTTGCCAACGTTATTGAGCGCTTTTTAATGCCGGGAGAGCGTTAACAGGTCTGTGACCCTTGTGGTATATTGCGCCGCATATGTCGGTGCTCAATGGAGGCACGCATGCTTTACGAGCACTTTCAATTGCTCGAAAAAATTGGCCTAGACCTCGTTTTTGCCGCCATTTTCTTTTTTATAGGAATGGCAATCAAAGACGTACTAAAAGAAGGCAATGTGCCAGTTTTTGGTCGACGTATTGTCTGGTTTGTTCTCACACTAGGCTGTGTTGGTTTTATTACAAAAGGGGTTATTCAACTGGTATGGGAAGGTGTTGGCATCGGCTGACTTTCCTAAACGGAGAATGATCCCACGTACGCTCTAGCGTATAGGAGTGTGAAAAAGCACCGCTTTTTCTTTAATTCGAGTTAGTTGCAAACAGCAACCCACTGAAAAAAACGGGTATTTTTTATATGGCGAGTGTAGGTCTCTTCTTTGGTAGTGACACAGGTAACACTGAAGCAATTGCAAAGAGCATTCAAAAGCAACTGGGCAAACAGATGGTCCATGTGCAGGATATTGCGAAAAGCAGTAAAGAAGATATCGATAACTTCGATCTTCTCCTGCTGGGTATCCCAACTTGGTACTATGGCGAAGCCCAGTGTGATTGGGATGACTTTTTCCCAGAACTTGAGCAAATTGACTTCTCAACCAAATTGGTCGCCATCTTCGGCTGTGGTGATCAGGAAGATTATGCAGAATATTTCTGTGACGCAATGGGCACGGTACGTGACATTGTTGAAGCAAAAGGCGCGACCATCATTGGCCATTGGCCAACCGAAGGCTATGAGTTTGAAGCCTCTAAAGCCTTGGTGGACGACAATCACTTTGTCGGCTTGTGCGTGGATGAAGACCGCCAACCTGAACTGACCGATGAGCGTGTCAGCAAATGGGTGAAACAGGTCTACGAAGAAATGTGTTTGGCGGAATTAGAAGACTAACTCGTCAATGAACCACAAAAACGCCAAGACTCTCTTGGCGTTTTTTCTATGCGGCATCTTGGGTTAGGTCACGGTATTGACGTTTTTTCCTCACATATAAGGTGCGCTTCACTTCAGCTACCACCTCCCCCTTCGCGTCTTTGACATGCACAACAAACTCGGGTAACACTTTCTCCCCTCTTCCAGCCTGTTGCTGAATGTCTTGCAATACTGCATCGCTAATCACAAAGTCAGCAAATAAGTCGGTAGTGCCCGGTTTGATAAAATTAATATCCGCTTGTTTATCCCACACATGGTACTGTGGACCGAGTATGCCCATTAACATCAAGGCATAAACAGGATCGGTCAGTGAAAAGATACTGCCACCATATTGTGTTCGATTCGCGTTTTTGTTCCACCAGCGCAGTTTTAACCGCATATTGACGCACTTAAAGTCGTCACTAATAGACTCAATATGGATCCCCGCTCCCCAGAAGGGAGGCCAACTATTTAATGCCCACTTCACAATTCTTGGTTTATAGAACCGATACATAACTGATTGACGTCCTTATCTGGTCTTACCAGACAATATTTACATCTCGAAAACATTGTTGCAACCAGGAATGATCAAAATTCGTTCGTCTAAGCGTTCCTTGCTGTGGCGAGCGCCGAGCAATTTTGATAGTCTTAATAAATATTTTCCTTGCTAATCAAACTGTCTCTCGCAGGCAGAAAACAGGTAGATACACATGTCAGACAATAACCAGGCGTTGAAGCAAGCTGGGCTAAAAGTCACGCTGCCACGGCTCAAGATCCTAGAAGTGCTGCAACAGCCCGATTGCCAGCATATCAGTGCCGAAGACCTGTATAAGAAGTTGATTGATCTAGGCGAAGAAATTGGCCTAGCGACGGTATACCGTGTCCTCAACCAGTTTGATGATGCCGGCATTGTCACCCGTCACCACTTTGAAGGTGGAAAATCGGTGTTTGAGTTAGCGACTCAGCACCACCATGATCACCTCGTCTGTCTTGACTGCGGTAAAGTCATTGAGTTTTCGGATGATTTGATTGAAGAGCGTCAAAAGGAAATTGCCGGTCGTTTTAATGTTCGTCTTACCAACCATAGCTTGTATCTCTATGGTCACTGCCAAGAAGGCGACTGTAAAGCCGATCCATCGATTCACAATGATGACTGAATGATCAAGGTTTGAGTGACTTGATGTTGTCATAAAGAAGCTCTCTTTATGTCAACGCATTTCAGGACGGGACAAACCCATAAAAAAGCCGGCAATGCATGCCGGCTTTTTCGTTGCGTAAAGACAAAGGTTACTTACCTTCAATCTTCGCCCATGTGTCACGT
The DNA here is from genome assembly GCF_001995345.1 of Salinivibrio sp. IB872. Classification (NCBI taxonomy): domain Bacteria; kingdom Pseudomonadati; phylum Pseudomonadota; class Gammaproteobacteria; order Vibrionales; family Vibrionaceae; genus Salinivibrio; species Salinivibrio sp. IB872. The sequence continues at coordinate 123,185 of NZ_MUFO01000003.1, forward strand.
AAGCCTACGGTACGGTTAAAGACTAATGCCTCCGCACGACTGTCTTTGTTATCCGCACAGAAGTAGCCCGTGCGCTCAAATTGATAGCCAGCTTCAGGCTGCGCGTCTTTCAAGCTAGGCTCAACGTACCCGTGCATCACTTGCAAAGAGTCTGGGTTAATCGTCTCTACGAAGTTTTCTGCACTTGCAGGATTTGGCACAGTAAAGAGGCGATCGTACAAGCGAAACTCAGCCGGAATAGCGTCTGTCGCCGATACCCAATGGATTACCCCTTTTACTTTACGTCCATCCGCAGGGTCTTTTCCTAGCGTCTCTGGATCGTAGCTACAGTACACCGTAGTGATGTTTCCGTGCTCATCTTTCTCGCAACGCTCGGCTTTGACTACATAAGCATTACGTAGGCGTACTTCTTTATCCAACACCAAACGCTTATATTTTTTGTTAGCCGATTCACGGAAGTCTTCGCGTTCAATCCAGATCTCGCGAGAGAAAGGCACCTGACGCTGTCCCATCTCTGGTTTGTTTGGATGGTTAGGGGCACTTAGCCATTCAACGTCATCCGTTTTGTTTTCAATCACCAGCTTGATAGGATCCAGAACGGCCATCGCACGCGGTGCGCGTTCATTCAGATCATCGCGAATACACGACTCCAGTGCACTCATTTCGATGATGTTATCTTGCTTGGTGACACCAATTCGTTTGCAGAACTCACGAATAGACGCTGGCGTATAACCACGACGACGTAGACCAGAAATCGTCNCATCCCAGCCATTGACGAGCTGCTCTGACACCAGTTGGTTGAGCTTACGCTTGGACATCACGGTGTATTCCAAGTTTAGGCGACTAAACTCGTACTGATGCGGGGTGCAATCGATGGTGATATTTTGCAACACCCAGTCATATAAGCGGCGGTTGTCTTGGAACTCCAGCGTACATAACGAGTGAGTGATCCCTTCCAATGCATCCGAGATACAGTGGGTAAAATCATACATCGGATAAATACACCACTTATCACCCGTCTGGTGGTGATGAGCAAAACGTACGCGATAGATAACCGGGTCGCGCATCACCATGAAAGGTGACGCCATATCGATTTTGGCGCGAAGACACGCAGTGCCCTCGGCAAATTCGCCCGCGCGCATTTTTTCAAATAACGCGAGGTTTTCTTCCACCGCTCGATCACGATAAGGGCTCGGCTTGCCCGGCTCTGTCAACGTACCCCGGTACTCGCGGATTTGATCTGGGCTCAATTCATCGACATACGCCAACCCTTTTTCAATCAGTTCAACCGCAAAGCCGTACAACTTATCAAAATAGTCTGATGAATAGCGCTCTTTACCTGCCCACTCAAAGCCAAGCCATTGCACGTCGCGTTTGATCGAGTCAACGTACTCAACGTTTTCTTTTTCTGGGTTGGTATCATCAAAGCGCAAATTGCACTCACCTTGATAATCCTGTGCAATACCGAAGTTCAGGCAAATAGACTTAGCGTGACCGATATGCAGATAGCCATTAGGCTCCGGCGGGAAACGGGTCACGACTGATGTGTGTTTTCCCTCCGCCAAATCTTTATCAATGATTTGACGAATAAAATTGGTTGGACGAGCTTCAGCATCACTCATCAAGGTTACCTCGTATCAAAACAGTGCGAATTTTATAGCTACATGGATACTATGATCTCTTATTCCGGCACTTTACTCAACCAGTTGTTGTTAAACTCGCCCTCGCATGCCCCTAAATGCGTTTTTTTTGCTCATTCCACTGCCGTGCATAAAAAAACGCCCAGCGTTAGCCGGGCGTTATCGGGTTAAGATTGTCTTTGTGTGTGGTCGCTTATGGCAATTTCACTGCAGACAAATCTTCATTATCCGGGATTTGCTTCATCTCACCGGCAATGATTTCGGCTAACGGGCCAAGAATGACTTGCAAGTTATTATCCCCTAACTTCACGACACCCATCGCGCCAATGGCTTTGAGTTTCGCTTCATCGACGATTTCACGGTTTGCTACCGATAGGCGCAAGCGTGTGATACAAGCGTCGATAGATGTCAGGTTTTGGTGTCCGCCTAACGCTTTGAGGTACTTACGTGCAAGCTCACGGTTATCGCTGGTTTCATTTGTATTCGCGTTTCCGGCAGATGCGCCTTCAATGCTGTCATCTTCACGACCCGGGGTTTTCAGGTTCATGGCCATGATAGCCGCACGGAATGTCGCGTAATAAAGCACAAAGAATACCAAGCCCATCACAGGTAGCATGTACCACTCGTTAGCAACGGGGTTTTTTGACGACAACACCAAGTCGACAAGGCCTGCAGAGAAGCCAAAACCGGCAGTCCAGTTAAAGGTGGCCGCGATGAACAAAGAGATGCCTGTCAAGAACGCATGCAACACAAACAACACAGGTGCCACGAACAGGAAGGCAAACTCGAGTGGTTCAGTAACACCGGTAAAGAATGAAGCAAAACCGGCTGCAATCATGATAGATGCCACACGTGCTTTGTTCTCTGGACGCGCAGTGTGGTAAATCGCTAGTGCCGCCCCCGGTAAACCAAACATCATCACAGGGAAGAAGCCGGCCATGTACATGCCTGTGGTTCCCTTAATTGCTTCTCCAGAAGCAAGACCTTGTGCACCCATCCAGAAGCGGCCCAAGTCATTGATACCCACAGTGTCAAACCAGAATACCGCGTTAAGCGCATGGTGAAGACCAACTGGAATCAATAGACGGTTGAAGAATCCGTAGATACCTGCACCCGCGGCGCCTAAGTTAGTGATACTTTCACCGAAGTGAACCAGACCACCAAATACGACCGGCCATACAAACATCAACACAAACGAAATCGCAATAGCGACGACAGAGACAAGAATGGGAACCAGACGTTTGCCGCTGAAGAACGCCAGTGCTTTTGGCAGCTCTACGCCGCTATAACGGTTGTAAAGCTCCGCCGATACCACACCAATTAAAATACCAATAAATTGGTTGTTGATTTTGCTAAACGCCAGCTCATTGTTGTCTAATGCAACATCCACGAGACCAATTTGGCTTACAGCACCAGGCGCACAAAGCGTGGTGATCACCATGAAGCCAACAAACCCTGCCAGAGCGGCGGCACCATCTTTATCTTTTGACATGCCGTAAGCCACACCAATCGCGAAAAGTACGGACATATTGTCAATGATCGCTGCCCCTGATTTAATCAAGAAAGCAGCCAATGCGCTGTTACCACCCCAACCTGTTGGGTCAAGCCAGTAGCCGACCCCCATCAAGATCGCTGCAGCTGGTAGTACCGCTACCGGCACCATCAGCGCACGACCTATACGTTGCGCGTATCCAAGAATATTCACCTTCGTTCCCCCTATGTGTTCTCAGAGCCATGCCGCAGTATTTGTTGTTTTCTGCGTCTGGCGTGTCCCGTGAGATAATGACCAAAGCACTTTTTTTGTCAAACAATGTTAGTCAATTGCAGTTTATGCCAATAAATTCGCCTCGCAAATTAAAACCCCCTTATTTGTGAGATTTATCACCGATCCACACCAAACACAGAGAAATATGTTAGCCAGATCATAAAACTTATTTTATGATGAAAATAAATGAGCATATTCGTTATGCTGTACCCGTAAGCCCACTGATTTATAGAGGTGTCCTGTGCGACTCATTCCATTACAAACCAGCCATGAGGTCGGCCTATGGTCGGCTAGATATATCGTTGATACTATTAATAAATTCGCCCCAAGTGCCGAACGCCCATTTGTGCTCGGATTGCCAACAGGCGGTACGCCACTGAATACTTATAAGCAACTGATTACCCTGTTCAATCAGGGCGAAGTGAGCTTTGAGCATGTGGTAACGTTCAACATGGACGAGTACTGCAATATCCCAGCCGATCACGACCAATCATATCGCACCTTCATGTATGAAAACTTCTTTAAGCATATTGATATTAAAGAAGAAAACATCAACTTACTGAACGGAAATGCGAGCGATGTTGATGCGGAATGCAAACGTTATGAAGACAAGATCAAATCCTACGGCAAGATCCACCTCTTTATGGGCGGTGTAGGTAACGACGGTCACATTGCGTTTAACGAGCCTGCCTCTTCGCTGGCCTCTCGGACACGGATCAAAACCTTGACCGAAGATACCCGTATGGCAAACTCTCGCTTCTTTGATAATGATATCAATCAAGTACCTAAGCACGCGCTTACCATTGGCGTCGGGACGCTACTCGATGCTGAAGAGATCATGATTTTGGTCACTGGCCACAATAAGGCTCAGGCACTTCAAGCAGCTGTGGAGGGGTCGGTCAATCACTTATGGACTGTTTCCGCGCTGCAGCTGCACCCTAAAGCCATGATTGTGTGCGATGCGCCTTCAACTGCCGAACTAAAAGTAAAAACAGTGAAGTATTTTCAGGAGCTTGAAGCCCAGAACATTCATAATTTATAAGGAATAACAGCATGTATGCGTTAACCCACTGCCGGATTTTTACTGGTCATGAAGTGCTTGATGACCACGCTATTGTCATCCGTGACGGCGTGATTGAGGACGTTTGCCCGCAACATGCGCTGCCGACAGAGATAGAAAAACGCTCACTCGACGGAGCTTACGTTAGCCCGGGCTTCATTGATCTGCAGCTTAATGGTTGCGGTGGTGTCATGTTTAACGATGCGATCACAACAGACACTATCGAAACCATGCACCAAGCAAACTTGAAGTCTGGGTGTACCAACTTCTTACCGACTCTGATCACGAGTTCAGATGATGACATGCGTGCGGCAATCAACGCGATGCGCGAGTACAAAGCCCACCATCCGCATCAAGCCTTAGGCTTACACCTAGAAGGGCCTTACTTAAACAGCGCAAAAAAAGGGATCCACAGTCTCGACTATATTCGCCCCAGCAACGACAAGATGATTGCGTATTTGTGCGACAACGCCGACGTGATTACCAAATTGACGCTAGCGCCCGAACTCGCACCCAAAGCGCACATTCAGGCCCTCACCAAAGCAGGCATTGTCGTTTCCGCCGGTCACACTAACGCAACCTATGAGCAAGCACGCGAAGGCTTTGCTAATGGGATTGGGTTTGCGACCCACCTGTTCAATGCAATGACGGCGATAACCGGTCGCGAGCCCGGCATGGTTGGCGCGATTTATGATACGCCCGAGGTTTACACCGGCGTTATTGCTGACGGCTTCCATGTGTCTTACGCCAACATTCGTCTTGCACATAAAGTAAAAGGTGAGAAATTAGTGCTAGTTACTGATGCCGTGGCACCAGCAGGAGCCGACATGGATCACTTTATTTTTGTAGGCAAGAAAGTATATTACCGTGACGGCAAGTGTGTTGATGAGAATGGTACACTTGGCGGCTCTGCACTGACGATGAACGAAGCGGTTCGTAATAGTGTTGAGCATATAGGTATCGCCTTGGATGAGGCTCTGCGCATGGCAACGCTGTATCCTGCGCGCGCTATTGGTGTCGATCAGCTTTATGGCAGTATTCGCCCGGGGAAAATTGCGAATCTTGCTATTTTTGATCGTACACTCAACATCCAAGCGACGGTGGTTAACGGACAATATACACATAGCTAGGACATTTATGACTGGCGGACAAATCGGGAATGTCGACTTGGTAAAGCAGCTCAACGGAGCTGCCGTTTATCGGTTGATCGATCAACAAGGGCCCATCTCTCGCATACAAATTGCAGATGTGAGCCGTCTAGCACCCGCAAGTGTGACAAAAATAACCCGCCAATTGCTCGAACGTGGCTTGATCAAGGAAGTGGCTCAGCAAGCGTCAACCGGCGGTCGCCGAGCTATTTCTTTGACCACAGAGTGCGCCCCATTCCATACCCTTGCGGTAAGACTGGGGCGTCATTTTATCGAGCTTTCACTCTATGACTTGAGTGGGACATCGCTTGCTGAACACGGAGAAGCTTTTCACTATCACGATCAAACCGAGTTAGTGAACGGCCTGATTCAGATTCTGAGTCAGTTTATTGACACCCACCAACAATCCATCAAAGAGCTGATTGCCATATCGGTCGTGATGCCCGGCCTGATTGATCCTGAATCTGGGGTCGTCGAATACATGCCTAACATCACGATTCAACAGCTGGCCCTTGCCGACACACTCCGTGAGGAGTTTGGTGTGCAAGCGTTTATTGGTAACGATATTCGCGGACAAGCATTGGCAGAGCACTACTTTGGCGCCAGCCAAGCCTATTACGATTCGATGTTAGTCAGTGTACACCACGGCACTGGCGCTGGGATTATCGTAAACGGGCAAATATTCTTGGGCCATAACCGCAATGTAGGCGAATTGGGCCATGTGCAAATTGATCCTTTGGGCAAGAAGTGCCAATGCGGCAATTTTGGTTGTTTAGAAACAGTAGCCTCTAATGAAGCCATTATCGAACATGCACAACAGCTACTGGCCCAAGGACACCCGAGCACACTCAAACACGATGACAGTTTAACGATCGAAGCCATTTGTGAGGCCGCCGAGCAAGGTGATGAACTGGCAAGACAGGTATTGGTAAAAGTTGGCAATCATCTTGGCAAAGCCATTGCTATGACCGTTAACCTGTTCAATCCTCAACTTGTGGTCATTGCAGGTAAAATTACCGCAGCACAAAGTGTCGTTTTCCCTGCCATTCAGCGCTGTGTTGAAAACCAGTCACTGCCGAGCTTTCATCAAAAGCTAGAGATTGTAAGCGCGAAGCTAGCAGAAAAGCCTACCATGGCCGCTTTCTCGTTAGTTAAACGGGCCATGCTCAACGGCGAACTGTTACAAAAACTGCTCGAAGAGTGATCGTTTAGCGGGTTTGACGTCTTGCTACGCAAACCCGTTTTCTCCGCAAATAAAATCTCACACTTTCCCTATCTAGCGTGTACATTATATACCCAAGCTACGGTGCGCGATAAGTTAGCAATGCGCCACGAGCCTATCTCTTTTTTCAAAGTCGCATAGGCATCAACGCGTCTTGCTCCTTATCGCTAAACCTCAGAGGAGCCAAGCTCAAACAAGCTATTACTAAGGAGACCCTTCAATGTCTCAAATTCATATCTTTAGTTGATTCAAAACTTTAAGATAATTGTCGATGCTGTGTTTATTGGCTTTTGCACAAAAACACGGATTCTGTTTGCTCGCTAACTCACATAATAAGCATACGATATGGAATTGGTTTACATCTCAGCAGCCTTCATCAGCGGCTATATTCTGATGCGTTGTCACTTGCCACCTCTCGTTGGCTTTTTGATTGCCGGCTTTGCGCTACATGCGTTTGGCTACGAATCAACCCCTGTGATCTCTGATCTGGCCGATTTGGGTGTCACCTTGCTGCTTTTCTCAATTGGATTGAAGTTGGATGTCAAAACCCTACTTGCCAAGGAGATTTGGTTTGGCGCGACCGCCCATAACCTGCTGACTACGGGGTTGTTCACGCTGTCCTTGCTCGGCTTGAAAGCCCTAAGCGTGCCTATGCTTGCTGGATTGAGCTTATCAGAGTTAGCCCTGTTGGGTTTTGCCCTCTCCTTCTCCAGCACCGTCTTTGCCATTAAGGCACTCCAAGAGAAAGGGGAGCTTAACGCCACCTATGGGACTCTGGCGATTGGCATTCTGATCATGCAAGATATCTTTGCGGTAGTCTTTATCACCGCCACGTCCGGAAAAACGCCTGAGCTCAGTGCATTACTACTTTTTGCATTGCCTCTGCTTAAACCAGTGTTCAACAAAATACTGGACAACGCGGGGCACGGTGAGATGTTGGTGCTCTATGGCATTTTCTTGGCGTTAGTAGCGGGGGCAGGCTTGTTTGAGCTTGTTGGCGTTAAACCAGACTTAGGGGCGTTAATTTTAGGGATGCTGCTGGCAAGCCATCCTCGCGCCTCGGAAATGGCCAAATCGCTCTTCAATATGAAAGAGCTTTTCCTCGTGTGCTTTTTCCTCAACATTGGCTTATCCGAACAACCTACGTGGCAAAGCTTTAGCTTTGCGTTAGTCATCATGCTGCTTTTGCCTATCAAAGGGCTCCTCTATTACTGGATTGTCAGTGGTTTCCGCTATCGCGTTCGGACTGCCATGTTCACCACGCTCACTTTATTTAACTTCAGTGAGTTTGGCTTAATCGTTGGAGGCTTTGCGTATAAAGCCGGCCTTATGCCTGGACCTATATTAGTGTCCATCGCTATTGCAGTGTCGTTGAGTTTTGCATTCTCCGCCCCGCTCAATACCTTCAGTAACCAGCTCTATACTTGGGCATCGCAGTGGTTGAAAGATAGAAACCCCGAGCAGCTACATCCCAGTGATCAGCTGATCAATCTCGGTGATGCCTCGATTCTGGTACTTGGAATGGGTCGAATTGGTTCAGGGGCGTATGACGAGCTCTCTGCCACTCATCACCAACCCATTATTGGCATTGATAACCGAGAAGATTCAGTGGCACGCCATCAAGAGGAAGGACGACGCGCGATTCTTGGCGATGCCACCGATCCTGACTTCTGGTCACGCGCCATTTCTGATGGACAGATCAAGTTAATCTTACTGGCAATGCCACACAGTCAGGCCAATATGCTTGCGCTAGAGCAAATCCGGCAAACCAACTTTAAGGGCAAGGTCGCCGCCATTGCAAAATATGAGGATGAAATTGAGCAGCTCAAAGCGCTCGGCGTTGACGAAGCGTTCAATATCTATCAAGAGGCCGGTAGTGGATTTGCTCGACATGTGCGAGAGCAGTTTACCACGCCAGCCAACAACGCCTAACCCACCGTTATTCCAATACCCAGGCCGCTCTTTCGAGCGGCTTTTTTCATCGATGTATAGTCATTTTGTACACACACTGCACTACAGTTAAATATCATTCGTAAAATAGGGATTTATTATAAATAATATTCACCCAAAGAGGCTTTTTGATAAAGAAATGCTTTTTTAGGCTTGTCTATCCTGACCGTGCAAGGCAGAGTGGTTGTCAACCTGTTATCGCCTTGTTGGCTTGATGAATTTGAGAGGAAAGTATGTGTTCAGTGTTTGGGGTGCTTGATATAAAAACCGACCCACAGCAGCTCCGTGAAGTGGCTTTAAAGATGTCCAAAACCATGCGTCACCGTGGTCCTGACTGGTCGGGTATTTACTCATCCGAGAAAGCTATCTTGGTCCATGAGCGTTTAGCGATTGTCGATCTAAACAGTGGGGCGCAGCCTTTATATAACCAAGATAAAACCCAAGCATTAGCGGTCAATGGCGAAATTTACAACCACAAAGAATTGCGTGCTGAGTTTGCTCCTGACTATCCATTTCAAACCGAGTCAGATTGCGAAATCATTCTCGCTTTGTATCAGCAAAAAGGACCTGAGCTGCTTGACTACCTCAACGGTATCTTCGCATTTATCCTTTATGATGAGGAGCAAGATGCCTACCTGATTGGCCGTGACCACATTGGTATTATTCCGCTTTACCACGGTCATGATGAACACGGCAACTACTACGTGGCTTCGGAAATGAAAGCCTTAACGCCTGTGTGCAAGAGCATCAGTGAATTTCCTCCGGGCCATTTCCTATGGAGTAAACAAGGCGAGCCGGTGCGCTATTACAAGCGTGATTGGATGGACTATGACGGTGTGAAAGAAAACACAACCGATAAAGCGGCGTTGAAAGAAGCACTCGAAGCCGCAGTTCACCGCCAACTAATGACCGACGTACCTTACGGCGTGTTGCTTTCTGGTGGACTCGACTCGTCCGTGATTTCTGCCATCACCAAACAGTTTGCTGCTAACCGCATCGAAGATGACGATCAAAGCCAAGCATGGTGGCCTCGTCTTCACTCGTTTGCTATCGGCCTTGAAGGCGCCCCCGATTTGAAAGCCGCCAAGGAAGTGGCGGATCACCTTGGCACGGTTCATCATGAGTTTACCTACACCATTCAAGAAGGGCTGGATGCGATTCGTGACGTGATTTATCACATTGAAACCTATGACGTCACCACGATCCGTGCCTCCACGCCGATGTACCTGATGTCTCGTAAGATCCGCGCGATGGGGATCAAAATGGTGCTCTCCGGTGAAGGTGCCGATGAAGTGTTTGGAGGGTATTTATACTTCCATAAAGCCCCAAGCGCTAAAGAGTTTCACGAAGAAACGGTGCGTAAGTTACTTGCTCTCAACATGTTTGACTGCGCACGTGCCAACAAATCCATGGCAGCATGGGGCGTGGAAGCACGCGTACCTTTCCTCGACAAAGCCTTCTTGGAAGTGGCGATGCAGATCAAGCCAGACGATAAGATGTGTGGCAACGGAAAAATGGAAAAGCACATTATCCGCGAATGCTTTGGAGACCTACTTCCTGATTCGGTAGCATGGCGCCAAAAAGAGCAATTCAGTGATGGCGTTGGGTATGGCTGGATTGATACCTTAAAAGCGATTGCCGAAGAGAAGGTGACGGATCAGCAGCTCGAGACCGCGGCTTTCCGGTTCCCTTATAACACGCCAACCACTAAAGAGGCGTATATGTACCGCGAGATTTTTGCAGAGCTCTTCCCGCTCGACGATGCGGCGAAATGCGTACCGGGCGGCCCGTCGATCGCTTGCTCAAGTGCTAAAGCGATTGAGTGGGATGAATCTTTCAAAAACCAAGCTGATCCGTCTGGTCGTGCTGTACGCACTGTACATGAAAAAGCGTATCAATAAGCGCAAAATGATGGGCACACCATCGATTAGAAACAAAAAAACCGCCGATTGGCGGTTTTTTTTCTAGCGGCTTATCGCTCCCAATACGCCTCTTCAAGGCTATCCTCTCGCTCAGGCAGCCCTCGTGATAAACGCGGTGAGTGCTGCGCCAACACTTCATAGCTAACACGGTTGGCATACTTGCACACTTGCGAGAAAGAGGAGTAGGTCATAAATGGGTATTGGTGCTTACTCGAATTGGGCACATTGTCACGATGATAGCGATTCGCAGACATATCATGCAGCAACGCTGATAGAGCACCATCTCCAGCACCATTGGTGTTCTTAATCCGCTCAGGCCCCCCCATATAGGGAGCAATGTGAGAATAAATTTTAATCGGCGTTTCGCAGTCCGCTTTCATCATCGGACGACTGAATTCATATATGTTGAATTCAGGGATCGCACCTGGCAGCAACGGCAAGGTGGTTTGACGTTTAGACTTATCCTCGGTGTAACCGGCCATATACAAACCAATTGGCCCTGCGGTACACAACACCATATCCACCCACTGCAGTGCAGCATCGGCGGCCAAGAGCGGATCGCTCTCACCAGTTAAGGCTTCACCTTCATCTTCATTCATCGCCACGACGCTAACGTGCTCGGAAAGAAAGTCACGCCACCATTGTGGGTTTTGCTCAATCACAAACTTGGTGCCAAGCGTCATAACCACGGGCACGTTGTGCTTTTTCGCATATTCAATGGCGCGCATGGTCGCTTGCGGCATTGGATCCCCTTCTTTACAGCGAACCAAATACGCAGTGAGTACCAACGCAGAAGCGTTTTCAAAGATATGCTCAGGAATTGAATCAGGGTGGAGTTGGTTCATCAAGCCTTCGTTGATGGCGAACGTACGCTCACCACAATCGCCAATCAAAGCGTAACAACGACCAATTGGGCCCTGCACTGGCTGCAGGTAGTTAAGATCCATCCGGCTTGAGGTGTTGCACAGGTAGCGGTAAGAATAGCTACCAATTCGAATATCTTGGCTCATCACCCCCAGCAAGATAGATTGGTCATCCGCCAGCGCTGAATAGTTGTGCAAGGTATTACCGATGGTGCCACCCGCAAACTCATGAGTGACAAGGTTGTTGTCTTTCAATTCTTGATACAGTGCTTCTGCGCGCTCATCGTCGATGACGAGCGAGTGCCCTTTACTTAACTGATACCGCTCCAGAAATTCATCAGGCACTTTTGCTTCAATGTCGACCAAGGTTTGGTCGATACCAATCACGTGCGGGCGCTTAAAGCCACGTTCGCTGGCTGGGTTGAGCAAAGGATCACGGGCGTGAACCGGAAAATAGTGCTTAGACTTACGTTGTCCTGGAAATTTCATGGTTCGTGTAACTAGCTATTGGAAGGGAGGCGCGAATTCTATCACAGAATTCGCGCATGCGTAGCGTCTACACGATGAAATTTATTGCCCTACCAACCTTGTGTATGTTGGGCCACCAGCGACGCCATCAGGTGAATATGAGCCTCATCGTCGTTTAAGCATGGAATAAATCGGAAGCGTTCGCCACCTGCCTCGAGGAAGGTGTCACGACATTGCTCGGCAATTTCTTCTAGGGTTTCAAGACAATCAGCCGAAAAAGCTGGGGTCATAATATCGAGGGTTTTCACCCCTTTGCTAGGTAACGTCTCTAAGGTCTTATCGGTGTAAGGCTTGAGCCACTCTTCTCGTCCGAAACGCGACTGATAGGTCATCATGATCTCGTTATCCGCAAGCCCGAGTTCCGCTTGCAGCAGCGACGTGGTTTGCTCACAGTGCCGAGGGTAAGGGTCGCCATTATCGGCAAAACGCTGCGGTATGCCGTGATAAGAACAAAGTAGCAAGTCACCTTTCCCATGCGCTTGCCAATGCTGCTTCACCGAGTGGGCTAACGCGGCTTGATAAAGCGGATGATCATGATAGTGGTTCACGTACCGCAACGCAGGGATCACTGGGCGCCCTTTCAATGATTTAGCCACTTTATCGAAAACCGCAGCCGTGGTGGTGGCAGAATATTGAGGATAGAGCGGCAAGACCAACACCTTGTCGCAGCCCTTTGCTTGCAGCTCATCAAGCCCTTGGGCAATGGACGGATTACCGTAGGTCATTCCAAGCGCAACCGGAGCCGACACCTGTTCAGCCAGCGCTTTTTGCTGACGCTTGGCATACACCATCAGTGGCGATCCCTCCTCCATCCAAATACTTTGATACAGCTTAGCCACTTTCGGTGAACGAATCGGCAATATCACACCGTGTAACAATGGGCACCATAACCACCGGGTTAAATCAACCACACGATGATCATGCAGGAATTCAGAAAGAAAGGCTTTCACTGACTGTGATGTCGGCGCTTCTGGGGTTCCGAGGTTGACCAATAGCACACCGACTTGATTATGTTTTTCCGTCATTTTGATTGTATTCCTTGGCGGCAATCTTAGAACAGACTGGCGTATAAACGATTTACCCGAACCAGTACGGTAACAATTTGATTTTGGGCTAGCTTGCCATAAAAAAACCGGAGCGACTAATCGTCTGCTCCGGTTTCTGCAATCGATATACTCAATCTTCTCCTTGAGAGAACATCTAGTGTTAGCCTAGGGCTTTTTCAATCTCAACACTGACGTCTGCTACCGCTTGGGTGCCGTCAAAGGTGAAGTACTGCGTATTGCCTGCATCTGCTTCTTTTTTGTAGTAAGCAATCAAAGGCGCAGTTTGATCATGATAAACCTTCAGGCGCGCACGCACTGTTTCTTCTTTGTCGTCATCACGAACAACGAGCTCTTCGCCAGTCACATCGTCTTTGCCTTCCACTTTTGGTGGGTTATACACCACGTGGTAGGTACGGCCCGAAGCCAAGTGAGCACGACGACCACTCATACGCTCCACAATCACATCGTCTGGCACGTCAAACTCGAGCACGTAATCAATCGCAACACCGATTTCTTTTAGGCCATCCGCTTGTGGAATTGTACGTGGGAACCCATCTAGCAAGAACCCTTTGGCACAATCATCTTGCGAGATACGCTCTTTAACCAGACCCAGAATGATGTCATCTGACACCAGCTCGCCAGCATCAATAACCGCTTTGGCTTGTTTGCCTAGCTCAGTGCCCGCTTTAATCGCGGCGCGCAGCATGTCACCGGTAGAAATCTGCGGAATCCCGTATTTTTCCATGATGAACTGCGCTTGCGTCCCTTTACCCGCGCCCGGTGCACCCAACAGAATGATGCGCATAGTGATCCCCTTTTATCGTTTTTGGAGTTTCGTAAAACTGCGTCTATTCGCAAAGACCCGAAACATACACGCTTCACGAAACGCTATCAAGCCCGGCAATCCGGCCGGGCTTGTTGGTCGCTGTTCAGTATGTCGCTTTCACAGCGCGTTGTCGATTATACCTTAGTCAGAAGCTTGTTCACCGACGCCAAGAACTCAGACGGATCATCCATGCTTCCTTTTTCTGCCAGCATCGCTTGACCTAGCAGCATTTCCACCCAGGTACCAAACTTCTCTTCATCGCTCTCATCCGCCATACGCTTGACAAGATCATGCTCTGGGTTGAGCTCGAAGATGTACTTCACTTCCGGTGCTTGTTGCCCCGCTGCTTCAAGCAGTTTCGCCATCTGAGTACCCATTTCAAACTGGTCAGTTACCACAACTGCAGGCGTATCGGATAGTTTGAACGTTGGACGAACATCTTTCACGCGCTCACCTAAATGAGACTTCACGCGCTCAACCACAGACTCAAACGCTTTTTCTGTTTCTTCACGCTTGGCTTTGGCTTCTTCGTCGTCAAACTGGCTAAGATCGAGGTCTGCTTTGGTAATCGCTTGGAATTGCTTACCATCAAACTCAGTGAGATAGCTCATCAGCCACTCATCGATGCGATCGTACATCAAGATAACTTCAATGCCTTTAGCCTTGAATTGCTCAAGGTGAGGGCTGTGCTTCGCAGCGTTGTAGCTATCTGCGGTGATGTAGTAAATCTTCTCCTGCTCGTCTTTCATGCGCGACACGTAGTCCGCCAATGAAACGGTTTGCTCCGCACTGTCTTCGTGCGTCGATGCAAAACGCAACAAGCCCGCAATTTTTTCTTTGTTGCCAAAGTCTTCAGCCGGACCTTCTTTAAGTACCAGACCAAACTCACGCCAGAAGGTGTGATACTTCTCCGCGTCGTTTTTAGCCAGCTTCTCGAGCATAGATAGCACGCGCTTAGTGCAAGCACTACGCAGTGATTGGGTGATCTTATTATCTTGCAAGATCTCACGAGAGACGTTGAGCGGTAGATCGTTCGAGTCAATCAAACCACGGATAAAGCGCAAGTAACTTGGCATAAATTGCGACGCATCATCCATAATGAACACGCGTTGCACGTACAGTTTCAAACCGTGTTTGTGTTCACGGTTGAACAGATCCCACGGTGCTTTCGACGGGACATATAGCAAGCTTGTGTAGTCATTTTTACCTTCGACACGGTTGTGGCTCCATGTCAGTGGCTCCGCGAAATCGTGTGAGACGTGCTTATAAAACTCTTTATACTCGTCCGCGCTAATGTCTGATTTAGATCGGGTCCACAAAGCTTGAGCTTTATTGACCTTCTCCCATTTGCCTTCGCCAGTTTCCTTACCTTCGTCGTCTTTTTCGATAGTCCACATTTCAACCGGAATACCGATGTGATCAGAGTATTTGCCAATCACCTCGCGCAGGCGCCAGTCGTTGAGGAATTCTTTCTCATCGTCATTCAGATGCAAGATAATATCGGTGCCGCGTTCAGCTTTCTCGATAGGCTCTAGGGTGTATTCGCCCTCACCCGTAGATTCCCAGCATACAGCTTGGTCTGCCGCCAGACCGGCAGCACGGGTGTGCACGGTCACCTTGTCGGCAACGATAAAGGCAGAATAAAAGCCCACGCCAAACTGACCAATCAAGTTGGAATCTTTGCTTTGATCTTCATTGAGTTGGTTTAGAAACTCTTCTGTCCCTGACTTAGCGATGGTCCCAAGGTTGGCGATCACATCATCTCGGCTCATACCAATGCCGTTATCAGAGATAGTCAGCGTACCTGCATCCTTGTCTACTGAGAGGCGTACGCGTAAATCCCCATCATTTTCGTACAATTCAGGGGCAGAAAGTGCTTTAAAACGAAGCTTGTCAGCCGCGTCTGACGCATTCGAGACCAGCTCACGCAGGAAAATCTCTTTGTTTGAGTAGAGTGAATGGATCATCAATTGCAACAGCTTGGATGTATCAGAGCCAAACTGGTGTTTTTCTGGGGTTTTCACGCTCATGTCAATCTACCTAAAGCTATGATAATTAAACGCCAAGTGAGCCCGAAGCGGACCACCTGATGACGAATTGGATAAAGTCTCTTTGGATATAGGGGCCGCTCGCGACGCTTTCAAGGCTTAACTGACCAAAAATAAATCACTTAGTCATCTATTCGCGTCATCAAGCAAAGCAGCCACAAGTTCACCCAGCCTTGCTATCCCCGCGGCCCGTAACCACAGGCGGCAAGCCAATGGTTCACGGCCTCGCGCTCACTGGGCACGTAGTGGAGTTGGTAACGGGCGACGATACGATCAAAACGATAGACATAGTCACAACGCAGTGTCTCGACCGGCGGCAGCCATTCATCAGGCCCTTTCGCGCCTTTTTGTGTTAGTGGAAAAGAAAAAATATCCCTAAAAGCATCAAAAATCTAAACCAGAAATCAAAATCTGGTTTTTTTTCAACCTAAGTGCAGATATAGTCTAATAAAGACCATACTAAAAATACCGGTTGGAAATTTTGTGCTGAACAGCGTCTGCATAGAGGCCAATATCAAAGTAGACAACACGGGGACGATGATCAGTCTTCCGGTGATCGTTACCCAAGATGGCTTACTGAAAAGTTATTTGGATTATTTGATCGTTCATCGATTCAAGTCTCGAAGCTGGAAAGACAGGAGCGCTTTCGCGATTCGACTCCTCATCGATTACACGAATCAGAATAAAGGCTGCTTTGAGAACCCTCACCAACTGTTTCAGGAGTTTTCAAACAGCCTCTACACCGGAACGATTGGCGAGGACGGTAGCGATCCGAGTTGGCTGCGGTGGAAACCACGCGAGGATAAGGACGCGAACTTTCTAATCAGCCTGATAACACAATACACAGACTGGCTCTCTGAGCAGTATGAAGAGAAAAAGCTTCAGATAAACCCAATGGTGAAACCTATTCGTTACGAGGAGTGGATGAGCCTCGCCGCTTGGTACCAGAAGAAGCGACGGTCTTTTCTGTCCCATCTTTGGGCCAACAAACCAGCCCCGGATTATTACCGGAGAGTCATGCCCAGGAAGCTGTCAGGCTCAGGCGGTAATGGAGGCAAGAAAAGCTTTCCTTCTGGACGCATTGACGATCTCTTATGGAATGGCTTCACGCGATACGGCTTTGAAGCCAGCGACGTCGTTCATGAGCGCCTGGATCTGAAAAATGTGCTCATTACCATGCTGATGCATTACGGGGGACTGAGGCTCAGCGAGTGCTTTCACCTTTGGGTCGAAGATGTCATGCCGTGGGATGACGGAACCGCACTGGTCAAAGTCTTTCATCCCGATAAAGGGCGGTCCCGTCCAAACGGCCCCAGCAGGCGCGAAGAGTTGCTCAAAAAGTATGGGATGCAACCGCGATTTGAATATTCGAAATCCCATACGCTGCATGCAGGTTGGAAAGCGCCCAAAGAGGACAATGAAAGTTGCCACTTTCTTCAGGTTTGGTGGTTTCCAAGAAGAGCTGGTGAAACCTTTAACGACCTTTGGCGGCTTTACCTGACCTACCAGCGATACCCCGATGGCGGTAAACATCCGTTTGCATTCACGACGCAATCAGGCGCTCCGCACTCAATCAAAGGCTATAACCAATCGCTTAAAAGAGCCGTTGAAAGAATTGGTTTACCGTTTTCAAAAGAAGCGGGAACGACAGCACACGCCCACCGACACTCGTATGGGCAAGCTCTGGCTGATGCAAACGCTGATTCTCTGATCATTAAAAACGCCCTACACCATAAATCGATAGAAAGTCAGCAGGTCTACACCGAACTCACTGATAAGCAGATGCGTGCGCATTTGAGCAGATTGTCGCCCGAGCACGGCTTAATTTCTCCAATCAAGAAAGGACTCACTCATGGCAACTAAGTACGCCACGCTCGCCGAAGCCTCAGAAGCCGCTCAGCGCTTGGAATTCAAAACGCAGCCGGAATACAAGAAGGGCTACAAACAAGATCCGAAGCTGCCAGCAAATCCCAACCAACTCTATGCCGGAGATTGGGATGATTGGTATAGCTTCCTTGGCACTGAACCCCCCGGTGAGAAGTACGCCACTGTCGCCGAGGCGTCCGAGGCCGCTCAACGCTTGGGATTCGAAATAAGAGATGAATACAACAAGGGCTACAAAAAAGACCCGAAGCTGCCAGCAGCTCCCGACAAACACTATGCCGAAGATTGGTCTGATTGGCCCAACTTCCTTCGCAATGAGCGCCCTAGAGAGAAATATGTGACACTCGCCGAGGCGTCCGAAGCCGCTCAGCGATTGGGCTTCAAAACACGCACCGAATACCATGAGGGCTACCAAAAAGACCCGAAGTTGCCATCGAATCCCCAACGAAGTTATGCCGGAGAGTGGGATGATTGGTATAGCTTTCTTGGCGTTGAGCGCCCCGAGAGGTACGCGGCGCTTGCCGAGGCGTCCGAAGCCGCTCAGCGCCTGGGGTTCAAAACGCAGCAGGAATACTATGAGGACTACCAAAAAGACCCGAAGTTGCCTTCGAACCCCTCTGTTTACTATGCCGAAGACTGGGTTGACTGGTTCAGCTTCCTTGGCAACGAGCGCCCCGAGAAGTACGCGACGCTAGCCGAGGCGTCCGAAGCGGCTCAACGCTTGGGGTTTAAAACACAGGCGGAATACTATGAGGGATACCAAAAAGACCCGAAGCTGCCAGCAACTCCCGATAAATTCTATGCCGAAGATTGGATTAGTTTGTACAGCTTCCTTGGCACCGAACGCTCCGATGGGAAGTACGCGACGCTAACCGAGGCGTCCGAAGCGGCTCAACGCCTGGGATTCAAAACGTCCACAGAATACTTTGACGGCTACAAGCAGGACCCGAAGCTGCCACGCCATCCCAACGAAACGTATCGCAGAAATTGGGCTGATTGGTACAGTTTTCTTGGCAATGAGCGTCCCAAAGAAAAGTACGCGACGCTCGCCGAGGCGTCCGAAGCAGCCCAGCGCTTGGGATTCAAAACAAAGAAGGAATTCATCGAGGGCTACAAACAAGACCCGAAGCTGACAGTAAGTCCCTTCGACTTCTATGCCGAAGATTGGGATGATTGGTACAGCTACCTTGGCATTGAGCGCCCCGTTAAGAGGTACGCGACGCTCGCCGAGGCGTCCGAAGCCGCTCAATGCTTGGGGTTAAAAACAGGTGCGGAATACTTCAGGGGCTACGAAAAAGACCCGAAGTTGCCATCGCAGCCGAATAAAACTTATTCCGAACATTGGATATCTTGGCCTCACTTCCTGGGCAACGAAAACGCCATTAATCGAGAACTGACCAGCAAATACCCCGAGTTTTGGAAATCCATTCAGTGTTATGTAGAGGCTGGTACAGGCCAATCCAACAAATACTCACATTTGAGAGCTCTCCTTAGATTTTACGTGGACAAGTTGGGCTTGGTTGACGACCCGGGAGCCATGCTGTCAAGGGATATCCCGTTTGATGAGCGAGCGTACGAAAACTTCATAAATGTCACCGCAGATACTGTAAAAAAACCACGGCATAACGCCTGTTCCGCTTTTTTCGAGTGGATTTTGGAGACTTATTGCTCTGACGAGGACGATAACGGTGAGCTGATAGTTCTGCCCGGCTACCGCAATCCTCTTAGAACCGTTCTCAAGGGTTTGTTAGATCAGTTACCCAGTTACAAGCGCAGTGAATCAGACAAGCCTCCATTGCCCATGGATGCCATTGTACGAGCCAAGCAGCATCTGATTCCGCTAGAGGCGACGTCGTTTCGCGATCTCTATCAATTGCATCCCTTCCTCGAGGACTGCTGGTTCGGGGTTGATCCACAGTTAATTGATGACAATGACCCAAACTGCATTTATCGAGTGGTCAAAAAAGAGCGTAAGCGAGGTCGCAAGCGCTATTTTGAAGAGGTGCACGAGTTATGGTCGCCCGTAAAAATTGTCGCAAACTACACATTGCTATCCATTCCGTTGCGAGGACAGCAAATCTGTTGGCTCGACAGCGGAGAGGGAGATGAATTCGTTCCGTTATGGCGTGATGGGAAGGTTCACTGGATCGAAAATCCAAGTCCGCTTGCGACCCGAAAGCGGAATAAGGGCTTTATTCAGAAAGGGAACAATGACGGTGAGTTGAGCGCCTACATCACGACGAACAAAACCGGAAAGAAATTGGGCGGCTACGATATTCCATTCATGCCGGAAGATCTGGCGTATTGGATTATCCAGCTTCGGGAGTGGCAATCCAAATACAACCCAATCGAAGAACTGACACTGTGGACGCAAATCAACCCGCAGCAAAGGATACACAGAGACATCCTCAAAAGGCGCGGTAAACAATCGTTCCTGTTCCGCGACCCGGCCTCACACGCCTGTGATGAGAAGGCGTCGCCCATGCGTACGACAACCGCGTTTACACGAACCCTGCCTGCCCTGTTGTTCCATAGTCAGAGGCCAGGCGCGGACCTCGCTGAGAAAATCGAAAAAAAGAGCAGCGTGGATTACAAGAGCCAATTTACACCTCATGCTCTCCGCGTCAGCCTTATCACTGCCTACATTGTCGACGGCAGAGCGCCCATAGCCGTGATTTCAAAGCTGGTTGGTCATTCCTCTCTGGTGATGACGATTTACTATACAAAGGTAGGAGCCAGCAAAATGCGGCTGGAAATGGCGGCGGCTGAAAAACGGGCACTTGAGCAGAGTCACTATCGTTACGAAGACCTCATCCTCCAGAAGAAAATCGAAGAGGCGCGTCCGGAATTAATCGCCACAGACCGAAGCATCATGGATCAGTGTCTGACACCTGATTGGCCCTCTGGAGCCTTCCAACTTATGAGTTTCGGAATTTGCCCCATGAGCGGCAACAAGTGTGACGAAGGTGGCATGGCACTGGTTGAGCGGAAGGTTGAAGCACAGTACGCGCCGGTGCCCAATGGCTACCTTGGGGCTCGAAATTGTCCCCAGTGCCGCTTCTTCATTACCGGCCCGGCGTTTCTGGGAGGTTTGTCGGCCATTGCCAACGAAATCATTCTGGAAATCAATGTCACCCGCAATGAATACCACGAACTCGAAGAAAAAAGGCAGACGCTCGATGACGAGCGGTACGATGCCGAGTCTTCGGGACAGTTTTTTGGTAAAGAGCGAACGCTGAAAAAGATCACCTCGGCGTATGAGGAAAAAGCCAAAAAGCTCGACATGCTTCTCACGGATCTCCAGCACTTATACCGCCTGATTTCTCAATCTACCGAACTGCTGAAGACCTCCGGGACAGGCCAGCACCAGCTGATCGTCAGCGGCAATTACGTGGAAATGGAGATGCATTTGGAGGAGCAAAGCAGCGAATTTCGGTTGCTCGCTGAGGTCTGTGCCAACGCTGAAATTTACGAGAGCGCCAGTGCCTCCAGAGCACGCCCCCTGCTCAGTCAGATGCTCGACAAATTGGCGGACACCAACGGGATTGCACCCGCGATATTTCGGTTGACCGAGGATCAGCAGCTCAAAGCTGCCAATCAGGTCGTCCGGCTGATTATGCAAGTGACACAGAATAACTGGCACGTCGCTGACCAGTTGATCAATGGGCAAATCACCTTGGAAGATCTCGCCGAACCACTACAGCTAGGTGATGTGCGCCAAGAGATCGAGTCAGCCATGAACGGGTCTTTGAAATTCCCGCTAGAAATCGAGAGCTGCAATGAGTGAACCGAACGAAGTCTACGAGGCGATACTGGGCCAGTTGAAAAGCTCCCGTTCCAAGAAGTCCCTGGAGGCGCTTTACAGTGTGTGCAAGGAACATTACGAGGCTGGCGCGGTTGATTTCAGAATCGCAACGATTGCGAAATTGGGAGCCAGCCGTGGCGTTCCAAGCGCGCAAACCATAAGAAACAAAACCGGGGAGCCCTATAGAGCAGTCATTGAGGCTTGGCAGGCGCTTGGTAGCCAAAAAAAGAAGGCGATCAAGGCACAGACCACGCCCTCGGGCGAGTACGACTGGGTTGATCAGGTAAGCAATAAAACCCACCGCTTTCTCATACTCGACCTGATTTCGAAGGTCCGTAAATTGCGGGCCGAAAATAAAAGGTTTGCATCGATCAAGAAACTGGAAATCGATTATCGGACAGATGCGTTCGACAAGCCTGAATCGAAGTTACCAAGCCTGTTGAGTCACGAGATTGATGCATTGAAAGACGCCATCTCGGAGGAATCTCTGAAAGTGAAGGGTTGGACTAAAACAGAGCGAGGCAGCATCAAGGACCAAAACGGCAAGGTTATCCTCAGAAACGGTTTTGTGGATGCGCTCGAAAAAGTGTTGAGTATCGAGAATGGCTAACGGACAAGAAAGAGCTCGCGAAAACCTGGTTGCCTTTCAGCGTTGGGCCGCTACGCAAACCGATGACGATTTTAAGCAGATCGTCTTTCGCGGCCAGTTAAACCGTGGCGAAGTCGCCAAGGCAATCGGAATCGGAAAGAGCGCCTTACGCCAGAATCCGGCGATAAAATCGGCCTTGGAGCATCTCGAAACGGACCTCCGTGAAAAAGGCGTGTTACCGCCACTGACAGAATCCGCAAAGCAACAACGGTCTGAGCCAAAGCCGTATGATGCCAGCGCCAAGCAGCGGTCCCTGGAATCAAAACGACTCTCGGTTCTGGAGCAGGAAAACATTGAGCTGAAAGCCCGCGTAGCAACGCTGGAAGCCAAGCTCAAGCGCTACGGCGAGTTATCTGAGGTGCTGACGGAATTTGGTGTCGCCCCGTGAATGAAGACTATTTGCGCGTAACAAGTTGCCAGCATGAAGGCGCGAAATACACGATCTTTTCTGGTGTCCCGCTGAAAGCCAATAGCTACCGCATCAACAGCGGTAAATACATCATATCCATCCGGTGCGAAAACCAGTCTCTGCCCATCAAACCATCTGTAGGCCAGCAATGGCGCGTGCGTGGTGAGCGGGTATTGGAGGCGGTTCAGGCAGGCGACTATGAACTACAGCAGCATGTCTATAACGCGCCGGTTGAAATGGAATGCACGTTACCAGAATCCGGTGAGGCACTGATCCGCTTTATTGCGTCAGACAAAGATTTCACCGGCATTGGTGAGGCGAAAGCACGGGCGCTCTGGGACGCCTTTGGTAGCAGACTACACCAGATGCTGCGATACGACTCAGCGGATCACAGGGAGCTTCTGAGAGGCATTCTGAGTGAGGTATCGGTAGACGCTCTATACAGCGGCTACGCCAAATATCGAAACCTCGCACACGCTAATTGGCTGGCCTCTCTCGGAATCCCTTTGCGTATCCAGCAACGCATTCTGAAATACCACGATGAACGCACTGTCGATGTCCTCAAAAGCAACCCCTATGCGCTTCTTGGATTTGGAATGGCATTCAGGGACATTGATCCCATCGCAGAGCGACTGGGGTTTGCCAAATCTTCGCCCCAGCGCCTTGCCGGGGCACTTGAGACGGCAATCCGCAAACAGGTTGAAAAGGGGCATACTTACGCCACCCACAAAGCCCTCAAGCCGTTGGTTGCCGAACGTTTACAGAACGCCGAACTGACAACGGCCGCTTTCGAAAACGGGCATCAGAGCGGCCAATTTATCCTCCGACCCGATACCGGAACCTACCATCCCACCGCTCAAATCATGATGGAGTCGGTCGTTGCCAAACGCCTGAAATCCCTGGCCTGCTTGATTGACTCAAATCAAGAGGTATTCAAAGCCTTAACCGATGCCGTTCTGGATTTGCCTTATGACCTCACGGAGCAACAGGTGCAGGCTGTTGAATCCAGTCTGACCAACTCTGTGTCCTGCATTATCGGTGGTGCAGGAACGGGCAAAACAACGGTGTTGAGGACAGTTCTCAGGGAGTACAACTCACTGGGATATGAAATTCATGCGGTTGCCTTGTCTGGCAGAGCGGCAATGCGGCTGCACGAGAGCATTGGCTTCTTCACCATGACCATTGCTCGGTTGCTTCGAGAAGAGCCGATCGAGCCCATGCTGGATCGCTCAAAGCATGTCCTTGTGATCGATGAGGCGAGCATGATTGACCTTCCAACCATGTACCGAATCATCACGCATCTTGATCCATCAGTTCGGATCATCCTGACTGGTGATCCCAACCAGCTCCCGCCAATCGGTTGCGGCAAAGTTTTGTCGGACATTGTGGAATCAGGTGCCGTGGCGACTCAGGCACTTAGCATTGTGAAGCGTCAGGAAAGCGCGACGGGGATACCGGAATACTCAGCCACGATCAATCGTGGCGAGGTCCCTCGTTCGTTGTCGTGTGGAGCGATTACGTTCCATGAGGAGAGTCCAGAACAGATTGTTGATCGGTGTAAGGCGCTCTATGCAGAGTCTCCTCAAACCACTCAAATCGTGGGGGCAACCAAGGCATTGGTCAGAGAGCTGAATCAAGAGTGTCAGCGGCTGATTAATCCGGATGGTGAGCGTCTGCAATTTAACCTCTATGGCGAGGTGTAGGAGAGGAATAAAGTTCATACTAAGCAGTCAAGTAACCCTGTTTGTACCGTTCTAAATGATACTCACCCAGAAATAAAGATTCATACTAATTCCTACTACAAAGTCTGAGTCACGCTACAACTGAGTAATAAAGTATCATACTGGTTGTCTTGGGCATCCACAGATTGATCGGCCCCATTCAAACACGTTTCTGGACATTTATCATTTGCCTTTTTAGATAATCTGGCTGATCACACATGAGAAAAACTATTGCACCACCCTTGCAGGACAAAGGTGGCAATCAATAATAAGTTTTTATGGGTTTACCAGCTCTGCCTGCTCTAAAACAAGCTCGACAGCTTCCGCCTGCTCATCAGGCGGGTATCCAGTACGTTTAAGTATCTGCTTAATCTTGAGCCTCATCTTCGCTCGAAGGTTTTTTCGCTTGGCCCAGTCTGGTTGTGCACTCTTGCGAATCTCCTCAGCAAGCTTTCTAGCAATAGTCAGAATGTCTTTCTGCTGCATTGCCTCACGAGCAGAATCATTAGCAATTAGTGCATCAAAGAAGGCCAATTCTTCTTTGGTTAAGTTCAGCTCTTCACCGCGATCTGCTGACTCCCGTAACTCCTTAGCCAGCTTAATCAGTTCTTCAATAACTACGCTGGTCTCAACCGAACGATTACGGTATTTATCAAGGGAGTTACGTAGCATCTCAGAGAACGTCTTGTAAGCGACAGCGTTCTTAACAGTGCGAGTCTTTATCTCATCTTGAATGAGCTTTTTGAGCATCTCTACTGCTAGGTTCTTGTGCTCACTTTTTTCGACTTCAGCAAGGAACTCATCGTCAAGAATACTAATGTTTGGCTTGTTCAACCCTGCGGACTGGAAGACATCTACAATCTCGCCAGAAACGATAGTTTCAGACACAACCTGTCTTAATGCCGTTTGAACATTCTCATCAGACATGCGTTGCTTTGAAGTAGTAGATTTCTTAATGGCTGCGCGTAGCGTTTCAAAAAAGGCGATCTCTTCTTTGATATCTTTGGCCTCATCCATGCTGCTACATAAACTGAATGCCTTAGATAGTGACAGAGCCGCTTTATCGAACCGTCTCTTACCATCTTCTAAGTTAAGAATGTGGTTCATGGCACCTGCAAGCAAGCCAAGTGTATTGGTTCGATAGTCTCTGTAGTCGAAGCCATGCATGATCCCACGGCAAACATCTAGCTTGGTCATGGTTACAGCCAAAGCTTCAGCCAGGTCAATTGTCGGAGACCCGTTACCGCTTGCTGTGTAGTTTGCAATTGCATTGCGAAGCTCAGGCGCGATACCTAAGTAATCGACAATCAAACCACCTTCTTTATCGCGGAATACACGGTTCACACGAGCGATAGCCTGCATCAAGTTATGGCCTTTAAGCGGCTTGTCGATATACATGGTATTCAAACAAGGCGCATCAAAACCTGTCAGCCACATGTCGCAAACAATGACCAGTTTCAGCTCATCTTCTGGGTCTTTAACTCGCTTGGCGATCTTCTTCTGAATTGGCTTTTTATGTATATGCTTTTGGTACTTCGCTGGGTCATCAGATGTGCCTGTCATGATGACCTTCATGCAGCCTTTCTCTGGATCGTCGTTTGCCCAATCAGGCTTGAGTTCAGCAATCTTATCGTAGACCTGAACACACGCCTCACGACTAATACAGACCATCATCGCTTTTGAAAGAGACGTCTCTTCGCGAGAGGCAAAATGCTTCAGCAAGTCTCGAACCAAGCGATCTACACGGTCTTCAGCACAAACTAGAGCCTCTAATGCCGCATTTCGAGTTTTGGCCTTAGCTTGATCATCTTCATCATATTCAGCAACCAACTCATCAACTTTGGAGTCTACGTCTTCTTCAGTTGTGCTCTTACTCATATCAAGCTTGATTAGACGACTCTCATAATAAAGCGGTTTGGTTGCGCCATCTTTTTGGGCCTGCTCGATGTCGTAAACAGAAACGTCATCACCAAAGACAACACGAGTATCCTTGTCCTCCATTTCAATTGGCGTACCAGTGAAGCCAATGAAACCTGCATTGGGTAAGGAGTCCCGAAGGTGCTGAGCGTAGCCATACTTCATTTCACTAGTTTTTGAGTCTACGCGAGCCTTTAAGCCATACTGTGAGCGATGGGCCTCATCTGCTGCAACGACGATGTTAAAGCGTTCTGTGAGTGGCTTACAGCGAGTTTCTCCCTTAGGTGGAGCAAACTTCTGCATGGTTGTAAAGATGATTCCGCCAGATGGACGATTATTTAATAGCTCTCTCAGTTCATCTCGATCTTTGGCTTGAACAGGCGTATCGCCAAGTAGCTCTGCATTCTCAGCAAAGGTTTCGAATAGCTGCTCATCGAGGTCGTTACGGTCAGTCACGACAACAATCGTTGGGTTGTTCATTGATGGCGATGCCATCAGCTTAGCGCTGTAAAATGTCATCGAGAGTGACTTACCAGAGCCTTGAGTGTGCCAGTAGACACCGCACCGTTGGTCGCCATCATGACGAGTCGCTCGAATCGTACTTTCAACCGCAGCGCGAACACCATGGAATTGGTGATAACCAGCGATCTTCTTAATGACCGTCTCATTATCGACTTCGAATGAGACATAGTATTGAAGATAATCGAGAAGAAGCTCTTGATTGAAGAATCCACGAACCATCACCTCAAGGGCCAATGTATCGACAGTGTCATCACGAGAGCCATCAATCGTTCTCCAAGGAGTGAATCGGTCTCTATTGGCCGTCAGTGAGCCAATGTAGGCTTCAGCCCCATCTGAGATGATTAGGGACTCGTTAAAGACAAATAGATCTTTGATGGCTTGCTTGTAGGTCTGAACTTGATTGTACGCTCGCCATACATCGGCTTTGGTATCGGCAGGATTTTTTAGCTCAAGAAGTGAAATGGGTAAACCGTTTAGAAATACGACGATGTCTGGTCTGCGGTTATCGATCTCACCATTGGTGACACCGTTGACTGAAAATTGCCTCACGGCCAACCAGTTATTGTGCTCATTATTGAAATCAACCAGCCTGATCTTATCCCCTACAGGATGCCCACGTTCGTCTTCATACTCAACTTGAATGCCTTCGATGATTTGACGATGGAATGTGTGGTTAGCACGTTCAACAGACAGGGCTGTATTGAGCAAAATACCAATGGCGGTATCGATACATTCTTCTGGTAAGTGTGAGTTGATATTCAGCAGAGCTTGGCGGAGCCGAGGTTTGAGAACGACGTCAGAGAGCGATTCTCGCTCTGGTGTACTACCTTTCGGCTCTAACTCACTGCCGTTTAACGTTTGGTAGCCGAGGCTTCCAAACCAGACCATACAATGGTCTTCTAGCATTTCTTCCGTTATTTTCATTTTATATCCATTCTTATTTATTGTTTTTGTTATGAATATGATTAAGCCAGTCCTAGCCCCAAATGCAGGGTTCGGACTTCCAGTTATACCGCTTCTGCAAGCTCCTGTGCAGCTTCACCTACAGAAATTTGACCTGAGATTAGCTTTGGCAATAAACGATCTCGTAGTTTTGAAAGAATATCCACCTCATTGCAGTTATTAAGCAATCTCTGATAAAGAGGAGAGGTTATCTTTGAAAACGCCTTAAAGATGCTGTCGTCTAGTGGGGTTGCTAGTTGATAGTCAGTGACATCTGCCCACTTTGCTCTAGGCATACGAGTTCCTGATGAACATCTAGTTAAGTGATCAATTAATCTATCCTGATAGACAACATTTAATGCGTATTCAAAATAAAATGACTCTTTCGGTCTAACTACCAGAATGTCAGTTGAGCAAACTCCGTCAAAGTTTGGAATCCCTACCTTATGGAAATATGGACGCAATTTACCTAACAATATGTCATTGACTTGAAACTGTGATTTATTGCTTGTAACACTTTCTCCGAGGCCGTGTTCATAGACTGAAAGGCATTTTCGATTTATATGCTCTAATCCCAGATAAGGCATGTCACTGTCAATGTCGCCTTTCTTTATGTTTTTCCTAACATTTGTAGCGTATTTTTCAATGTTGCTGACTTCCCACCCCTTCGGAATCATCCCCAGCTCAGAATCTTCAAACTCGCTTGGGAACAACGCTTGGATTTCAGGCGACAAACCATCGAAAGGCAGACCTTCCTTGTTCGCCTTCACTGGATCAAAATCGATAAACCAAGACTTAAAGATGCGCTGGGCGAGCTTTTCTAAGGTCTGGTTCATTGGTTTATTATTTTCGATCTTATCATCGAGCGCTTTCAATATTTTCCCGATGTGTTCTTGTTGAGACTTGTCGGCAATAATTTCACACTCAAGTTCATTGACCGCATTTTTATCCAGCTCTGTCTGCCCTGTGCTACCTGTAAATAGAGTTTCAATAATCTTCTGTTTACTTTTAATCAAATAGCCAAAATATATAGGGTCAATGTCATCGTTTGGTCGAAGTATCGCAACATGGCTATCTACAGTAACTTCATCATTAGCACCAAAATATTGAGCTACTCGACCTAGAGTGCCAGTGCCTGTAGAGTTAATTAAAACATCAAATTTTTTCAGCAATTTATCATCAGCAACTTTGCGCTTACTGCGGTCATGTAAACGACATAGCTCGAAATTAACTGAAAAATCACGAATACATTTTTGGTTGATCACTGGGATCGTTGATTCATTACTATCATCTGAATATTTAGGAGTGATTCCCTTTTTAAGTAATGATACTAGCTCCGATACTTGAACTGTTTTAGAGCACATACCCAACCTCCGCAAGCGAAGCCTTGATTTGCTCATCAAGAGTAACCGACTTAGTAATCTGTTCTGATAACTGTTCAGTTAGGATAGCCATATCTTCCTGGTATGAAGCTTCATCTTCTTCGACTTCCGCCGCACCAACGTAGCGTCCAGGAGAAAGAACAAAGTCTGCTTTTTGGATGTCTTCAAGCTTGGCCGATTTACAGAAGCCAGGGATATCTTCGTATGTTTTCACAGAGAAGTCCGTTTTAGCCCAAGCGTGGTAAGTCTGGGCAATTTCATCGACATGATGTGGGTCAAACACCAACTGAGCACGAGACTCTAGACGGCCTAGATGACGAGCATCGATGAAGAGAGTTTCACCTTTACGCTTCTTGTTCTTGTTGAAGATAAACAGACATGAAGGGATCTGGGTGTTAATGAATAGCTTAGGCGGTAGGGCAACCATACACTCAACCAGATCATCTTCAATGATGGCCTTACGAATGTCGCCTTCAGTATTCGCTGTCGATGTCATAGCACCATTCGCCATGACCACACCTGCACGACCAGTATCATTTAGATGGTAAAGCATGTGTTGGATCCAAGCATAGTTAGCGTTGCTATCTGTTGGTGTTCCCCACTTCCAGCGAACATCATTTGCTACTTTGCTTGCGCCCCATTTCTCTTGGTTGAACGGCGGGTTCGCCAGGATGTAGTCTGCACGAACATCTTTATGCAAGTCGTTCAGAAGCGTATCGGCATTCTCAGCGCCCAAGTCAAAATCGATACCACGGATAAGCAGGTTCATCGCTGCCATCTTCCATGTGGTGTATGTGTACTCTTGACCGTAAACACTGATATCGCCGCGCTCACCACCATGACTTTCCATGAACTTCTCAGACCATGCCACCATGCCGCCAGAGCCAATCGCTGGCTCGTATAGAATACCTCGCGTCGGAGCGATGATTTCAACAAGTGTTTTTACGATGGACTCACATGTGAAGAAGGCACCTGCATCTGAACCTTCTGCAAGAGCAAATTTACCCAGGAAGAATTCATACGCTAGACCTAGAACATCAGCAGAACGATGCTCTTTGTTGTTGAAGCTAAGAGTGCCAAGCAGATCAACCAGCTCACCCAGTTTGCTTGATGGGATTTTGAGTAGGCCAAACCCACGGTAAAGCATGCCTTTTAGATCAGGGTTGTTATCTTCGATTGCCTTAGAGGCATCATCCAAAATCTTCGCAAAGTTTGGCTGTTTTGCATTGGCTACAAGATATTCCCAACGAGCCACTTCTGGAACCCAGAAGATGTTTGCTGCTTCATACAGATCTGGATCGTCGATATCCATTTCGAAGAACTCATGGTCTTCGTCTTTAATCCATTCTTGAGCATCGTTGCGGAACTCGCCAAAAGAGTCACTTACGTACTTAAAGAAAAGAAGTGCCAGTACAGGGTGTTTGTATTCTGATGGTTGTAACGCACCACGCAACGCCACGGCTGATTCCCATAGCGTTTCAAAAAAAGCTTTATCGCCAACATTTCTAACCATTTTTCTTGTTCTCATCATAATTTGGTATTAATCAATTATCATACCAAACCCTACTTTTATACGCCATTTACAAGGCAAACCAGAATGAAAAAGTAACCACTCAAAGAGTTTCAAACTATGGCGCTGGGATACTGTATCCATCCTCTTGATAGGCATGATTAAAAAGAACTAACTTAGCTGGGGCTCTAAGTACATCATTTATCATTAGTAAAACTAATCTAAAGTTTATCCTATCCAGAATTAGATAGTTTCATTCGAAAATGATAATGGGGCACAGGCTTTTCAGGAGAAAAGCCTGTAACAGCTTCTATATGTCAGCAGTCTGTTTTCTCAGACAACCTCAGAGCGTCCTCTAGCTCAACGCCAAGGTATCGAATTGTGTTATCAAGCTTCGAGTGTCCAAGTAAGATCTGTACAGCCCTGATGTTTTTCGTTCTGGCATAGATTAAAGTTGCTTTGGTGCGACGCATGGAGTGAGTACCGTAATAGTCAGCATTCAATCCAAGCTTTNTGTCAGCAGTCTGTTTTCTCAGACAACCTCAGAGCGTCCTCTAGCTCAACGCCAAGGTATCGAATTGTGTTATCAAGCTTCGAGTGTCCAAGTAAGATCTGTACAGCCCTGATGTTTTTCGTTCTGGCATAGATTAAAGTTGCTTTGGTGCGACGCATGGAGTGAGTACCGTAATAGTCAGCATTCAATCCAAGCTTTACAGCCCAGCTCCTGATAATTGCTCGATAGAATGAGTAGCTGATAGGTTGCCCAGAGCGGCGGCTACTCGGAAATAGAAAACTGCTTGCCTCTAGGGATGCTGCAAAAATCCATCGGTTAATACTTTGCTGTGTTCTTGGTGTAATCTCATAGTGGACATCGGTTCCCGTTTTTTGCTGGATGCACTGAACCCTGTCATAGATAACTCCTTGCGAAGAAACATCGTAAACGTGTAACTTTAGCAAATCACTCGCTCTTAACTTGCTATCTATAGCTAGGTTCAGTAACGCGAGCTGCATCAAATCGTTTTCAATCTCCAGCCTAGTTCTGATCCGCCAGATCTCTTCAAGCTTAAATGGCCTTTTTATGCCACTGCTTTTTCCAGAAGATGACTTTCTCATGATGACCTCCTCTCAGTGTTTTTGGTCAATATGAAGTTTGGCAGTCACATTTAGTAGGCCTCAGAAAGATCTGAAATGTTGGTGGACAAAAACGGCTTAGATTCGATGCTCTAAGCCGAAGGTTTCGAATAAGTTTAAATTGGGCTAAGAAAGTGATACATCTAAGACAAATACATCTATTAGTCCTTTGAGTTCTAATGGCAACCTTTGTTCAATACTTAGTTTGAGATCCTGCGCACAAGTAATCTCAGTCTTCTTGCGCCCTGCAATATCAACATGAACACCAAACCATATGACGAGATATATACCCTGCAGCTCCGCATCAGGATGAATGGAATAGCGTTGATACAACTGAGCTGTGGCTGCTGTATACAAATCCTTGTGCCATTGCCCTTTCGCTTCCACTACGAGTAATCTCCTTTTCCCTCCAATAGTTTTCGCCGCTGTTATATCAATTCTATTTTGATTTTTAGTCTGATGTTCAGAAGAAATAGTTATACTTTGGGGGTGAAGTACTAAGTTCAAACGTTCAGCTATTATCTCAACACAGCTGACTTCATTTCGGTGTACAATATTTCCGTTATCATCTTTCGTGTAAAATCGAGTAGCTGCATTGAATTCCCCTCCATCTATATCCTTCTGATAGTCTTCCAGTTTTTGAATAACAAGTTGGCGTAGCCCTTCCACTGTAACAACTGCGTTATTGTCCAATAAGTCCACAATCTTTTCTGGAGTAGGAGGCTCAAAGTCTCTCAGCGATTTTTTCCGCAGTTGCTCAGCTTTTATGCTTTTCAACTCTCTCTGAATATCACTAAATCTATCATCTTGAATAAGGCGATTAAGGACCGGAATCGCCTCATCAGGAGTATCACTACCTATTGACCAAATAATTTCAGTGAGGAAACGATATGCAGTCTCTCCCACAGGGCTCTCTGTCCCCCAAAAGCTAGGGAGGTGAACCTTCGGCCACTGATTAAAGAAAGCAAATAAAATAGATTCGATCTTAGTAGATGTTAGATTTGGCCAGTAAGAAGAACTATCTCGACTCATTCTGCTTGAGCGTCCTTCAAATAATAGTAGTGAGTCTCTATCACTTTTAAGCCAATCAAAATATGGTTTCGCAACTTCTACGTTTAGAAAATAAAAAGCTCTAACGAACCAAAACTTACGTTTTTGTTCGATATTTTCATCATCCGTCTGTTCAGGAAATTTTGATAAATAATAAGCACAGCGAGTTAGAATGATGTCATTAAGTATTTTCCTGTCTCCAAACTGAGTTGCGAGATCGAACAGCGTATCAAGCGCGTAAAAACTTAACTCGTCGAAACGTTCAAGCCATTCAATTGGTAGTTTTGCCCGCAAGGGACTGAATATCTCATCATACTTCAACATATCTACTCTAGGATGAGAACACTGATAACTTGCCAACTGAGGTTCGACATAGGAACGAAGGAACTGTTCAATAGATTCATTATTAGGAAAAAGTAAGCGATCAACTTCCGCTTTTAGAGCGTCGTGTTCGATTTTACTAACCGCATCGTAATGAACATTTAAGTTGGTCTTTAGAGCAAGGAGTAATTCTGGCTTAACACTGCCTAGGTTTCCGAATTCACGCATTATTTCAATGCAAGATGCGAAAAGGATCGTTTCAACATATAACCCTTTGGAGGAGCATCGCAACTCAGCTAGTTTGTTCAAGCTAGGAACTTCTGGTTCTATGAACTCATGACAATTCCTGAGAGCTTTTTTCACAATTTCCTCGTCGCCAAATTTCAGAACAACATCTTCTGGTTTAATAAGCGCGGTCCGCGCGAAATGAACCAAAAATCGAGGGTGTTCATAGTTCTGTGTCACCCAACGTTTAAAGATCTACGTAGTCGTCGAGCCGTCCTTCGAAGTGGATGCTCAATTGGGACAATGTCAGGTTCCAATTCTGCACCGGATGCGTCCACTTCTCTGACGCCTTCAACATACCTGCATACAGCAACTTGAGCAATGCGTTCTCGTTGGCAAAGCCACCCTTGGTNAATCGCTTTGCGGACCTGTTCTGGGTACTTGAAGTACACCGATAGATTTTCCCATTTGCTGCGCCACGACTTTATGACCAGTGGATATTGAGCACCCCATTTACTTTCCAGTTCATCTAACGCTTGCTCTGCGGCGTTTTGGGTCGTCGCGCGGTAAACGCACTTCAGATCGGACATAAAGGCTTTCTGATTCTTGCTGGCCACGTACTTCACGCTGTTGCGGATCTGATGGATGATGCAGAGCTGAACCTCCGTCTTGGGGTAGACAGTTTCGATGGCTTCAGGGAAGCCCTTTAATCCATCGACCGAGGCAATAAGGATGTCTTTAACGCCACGGTTTTGTAGGTCTGTCAGTACATTTAACCAGTAACGGGCACCTTCACTTTCTGAGAGATAAAGGCCAAGTAGTTCCTTTTTACCCTCGATATTCAGCCCTAAGATTGTGTACAGGGCTTTAGAGACAAAGCGGCCATTTTCTTTGATTTTGTAATGGATAGCATCTAACCAGACGAAGGGGTAAACCGCCTCCAATTCGCGTTCTTGCCAGGCGCGTAGCTCAGGCACCAAACGGTCTGTAATGGCGTTTATCGTGCCATTGGACACCTCAGTCCCATACATTTCAAGAAGGTACTCACGAATGCTTTTGTAGCTATTCCCAAGTGCAAATAATGAGATGATATTACGCTCCATCTCATCGGTTAACCGAGTCTGATACTTCTTAACGGTCTGCGGCTCGAAAGAGCCGTTGCGATCACGGGGCGTGTCTAGTTCGAACGAGCCTGAAGCGGTTTTGATGGTTTTCTGAGAGACACCGTTTTTGCGGTTAGGCTGACCCTCTTTGGTCAGGTGCTCATCCATCTCAGCAGCCAAAGCAGCTTCGGTGATCTGTTTAATCAACGGCGTTAGCAGTCCATCTTTCCCGTTGAGGTCTTGTCCAGATTGCAGTGCCTTAGCAAAAGCTTGAATATCAATTTCGTATTTGTCGGACATTGATGTATCACTCCCTGTTGAGGGTTAACTATAGGAGTGACACAGACTTTTGAACACTACCAA
>NZ_MUFO01000030.1:0-42398 GCF_001995345.1 Salinivibrio sp. IB872
TGCTTGCCGAATAAGAGTCGATGACCGAGCGGAAGTTTTTGCACGAATAAGGCAAATGGTTCTGAATTTATTAAAGCAAGAGAAGAGTTTCAAAGCCGGTATTCAACGCAAGCGAATGATGTGCGCGATGGACCAAGAGTACCTGGCGACCGTGCTGGGAAGCCTTTCGTGACGCGGATGTTCATGCGTTTTCCGTGGGTTTCGGCTACAACACCCAATTTCCGTGGGTTTCGGCTACAACACCCAATCATGCTTTATGGGCATAGCAACAATCTGTATGAATATATCCGTTAATAGATAAACAAAAGTGGTTCTTTGTTTGTTCACAAGAGCCAGCTTATTTTCAACTATCGCGATTATGCTTGGTCATAGTGCAATGGTGCATAATAGGGAATACAGTAAACCATGCAGCTGGAAGCAGAACATTATTACTTACGATCTCTGGATATCAGTGATACAGAGTATTTTTATCAATGGTCCCAAGATAGGGAAGTAACAATTTATAGCCTATCAGCCTATGCGTATCCGCAGTCTAGATCGGATATTTCCTCATGGTTGTCGACCATTAATGCAGAYCCTAAAAATGTTTCTTTTGGGATCTGTACTAGAGCGACGAATGAGCTGATTGGTTACGCAGGGATTAGTGATATCAGTACACTAAATCGTAGTGGTGAATTTTTTATTTTAATCGGCAACAAGCAGTTTTGGGGAAAAGGCATAGGTACTCTTGTGACCAAATTAGTCACAGACTATGCCATTAGAACGCTAGGTTTGCATCGCGTGCAGCTCACCGCTAGCACTCTCAACTCTCGCGCTATTAGTGCGTATAAGCGGGCGGGATACAAACACGAAGGAGTGATGCGTCAGTCTGGCTTTCGCAATGGTGAATTTGTTGATAAAGCCGTAATGTCAGTATTATCCCACGAGTGGTTATTCAGCGCCGGTGACATTGATACAGTTGCTTAGATAAAACGATGTGGCTTTTTGCATGTAAGCCTTGGGATGAGATCCGCCGTTACCCAAAAAGCTCTTCAATACCGTTATTGGATTACTAGGACCGCTCACCCTGAACTGTGACGCGGTGCAACCGTCTGGGTGTGTCGCCATAATCGGTTACTGCGTAGTGTTGGGTGGCGCGATTGTCCCAGATTGCCACCGAGTGYTTTTGCCAGCGAAAACGAACGTGATATTTCGATTGGCGTGCTTGACTGAACAGTGTCGCAAGCCGTTGTTGGCTGTCAGCCTCTGGCCAGTCGGCAATCATGCGAGTAAATTGCTCGTTAATAAATAGTACTTCTTGGCCGGTTTCTGGGTGGGTTTGCACCATGGCACGGCGAATGGGTGGGTAGTCTTGAGCGCGTTTCGAGACCACACTCTGGCCGTCGGCGTCTTGATGATCGTAACGGCTACCTTCAAAGGCGTGTAGTGCGTGAATGGTGTCGAGCTCGCGTAGCTCGATTTTTTCTTTGTCGGTTAGATCGGCCCATACTGCTGCCATGTCACACCAAATCGTATCCCCGCCATGTTCTGGTACATACTGCGCGTGTAAAACCGAGCACTTGGGCGGCACCGCTTGCCATGTCATGTCGGTGTGCCAATAGCTTTGGCTAGGTGGATTACCGCGGCTGGTTTCAATCACGACCACTTGGTCGTTGTCGGGTAGGTGCGGAAAAAACGGGTGAGGTGGCTCAAGCTCGCCGAAGCGTTTTGCCAGTGCGACATGGTCGTCGGTAGATAGAGGCTGCTCGCGAAAGAAAAGCACTTTGTAGCGTAAAAATGCTTGGTACAGCGCCGCAAACTCAGCCTCGGAAAGCTGGGATAAATCGATATTATCGACTTGTGCCCCTAATGTATCGCCTAAAGGGGTTATCTTCATTTGAACCATACCTTACCGCCAATAAATTTATAGGCTGGTGTGCCTCGCACCAAGGTGTCACGCGCAAAGGGCTGTTCGCACTGAGGGCAGTGACACGGCGTGGTGGTGGCATCCTCAACAATCCTTTCTTTGAAGCACTTCACCAATGCACCTTTGCCGCCTTTGCGATATTTAAATAGTGGCGCATTACAACGTTTACAGAAAATATCGATGGTTTTGGTGGGGCCTTTTTTATTCGGTTTTGCCATTTTTTTTGCCCGAGCGTCACTACATGCCGAAAGCTTGATAGTGACGAGCCGGGCGCAGGCTGTCAATCAGCTATCGTTTAATGACGCTTTACGTTATTAACGCTTGGCAACCATAAACAAAAGCCAACACGGGTGATCGTGTTGGCTATCGTTCCCGCCTCACAGCCAATGTAAGTGCAAAGGGCTTTTTTGCTTAGTTCGCGATTTTCACGCGGATTTTGCTCTTTGCAACGCTGGTAAGGTTCAGTGCGGCAATTGCAGCGTTGGCCTGGGCATCGTCAGGCATAGTCACAAAAGCAAAGCCTTTGGATTCGCCAGTCTCTTGGTCCAGCACCAGATTACATTCGGTGACATCACCATACTCAGAAAATAGCTGACGAAGTTGGTGTTCGGTAGTGGTGCGAGCAAGATTGCGAGCTAGTAATTTCATTGTTGTCCGTAATTGTCGAAGTAACAGCGGCGATTGTGTCAGTAAAGGGGGCAACGACCAAGTAATAGTTTGGCTTTCTTATCGATAGGTCACTCACCGGTATGGTTTCATTGGTCGAGCAAGCGCACCAGGTCTGCCCATATTCCAATGCTACACGTGGCAATATTAAGGTGGAGCTGTCAGTGGTTTAAGCAAGGCAAGAAAAGATTGAAAAGTAAGGAACGCTCAACGCAGCGCTCCTTTTTTACGTCTACGACCTAGCATCTGTTAGGTGCCATAGCCCACCGTGAATGCTTGCTGCAGATGCTTAGGTGTTTCGGCCTCATCAAGCATGGCGACTGCGAAGTCTTCCATTGAAATGCGAGACTGTCCGTCACTATCTGTCACTAAGGTGTCTGTCCCCAATGTGTACTGACCGGTGCGAGTACCAGGTGCGATCATGGCGGTAGGCGAGAGGTAACTCCAAATCACATCTTGGCTGGTGAGGCACTGCTCATATTGCACTTGGCACGCGCGTGCAATCTCAACCGCTGAAGCAGGGAGAAATCCTTCGGCGTTTAACACGGTTTCACCGTCAGTGCCCGGAATCATCAGTCGAGCGGCACCGCCGACAATCAGAACGCGCATTTGATGGTGGGCTGCGCCTTGGACGACGGCTTGGGTTAACACCGGTAATTGCGCTTCTTCGCCTGTCGGTGGACGTAACGCCGTAATGGCAAGATCATGACCAGTCATCACCGATGCCACCTTGTCCGCATCGCTCAAATTGGCGGCGACAGGTTTTACGCCGTCGGGTAGCCTGCTGAATGCTGCCTCGTTACGTGTCACTGCCGTGACCTTATGGCCGCGTTGCAACGCTTCCGACACAATTCGACTGCCAATATCGCCCGTGGCACCAAATACGATTATATTCATTACGTTAGTCTCCATGTTATGACTCCTGTGTGTCCTTATGCCGCGCAATAGCCAGTAAAAAGGTGGCTGTCATACGCTTGTGGTTAAACCATGCTGAACTGATTAAGTTGTGATTTATTATCTATCTTGATGTAAAGGTAAATGCTAAAAATCTTCACGTCAAGATAAATGCGTGGATGTTTTTTTATTGAAGAAGACAGAGGGGAGCCAATGGAGATAGCGATCCGGCAAGGATGGCCGCTTGAGCAAGCACAACACGTCGCTGAGTTGTATGAGCAGGCGTTTGGAATGAAGCTCGCACGGGCAATCCCTAATCAGACAGCGCGCGTGGCGGTGTTGTCTCAGTGTTTTGTCCCAGACTTTTCGTTTGCCGCTATGCAAAACGGCAAGGTGGTGGGCTTGGCTGGGTTTCAAACTCAAGCCGGCGCACTGACACAGGGTATGAGCGCGAAACAACTGATCGATAGCTTGGGGCTCATCAAGGGTACTTGGGCCTGTGCAGTATTGGCGCTGTTTGAGCGTGAAGCGGCGCACAATGAATTGGTGATGGATGGTATTGCTGTTGATAGCGCGATACGTGGTCAGGGGGTTGGCTCCCAATTATTGGATGCCATTATCGATTATGCTCAAGCACATGGCTTTGAAAGCGTTCGATTAGATGTCATTGATAGCAACCCCAGAGCCCGCAAGCTTTATCAAGCCAAAGGCTTTGTCGCTACCAAAGAAGAGCGCTTTCCGCACCTAAAATGGTTAGTCGGTTTTTCAGGCGCCACCACCATGGTCAAGGCGCTGAACTAAAACAACAAGAGAGACAAGGATGTTTATGATTGAAACACGTCGACTTGTGCTGCGTGACATGCAGCCGAGCGATGAAGAGGCGTTTGTTCACTTAACGCAACACCAGAAGTACCAGCGTTTTTATAGCGAAACGGACTGCCAGCCAGAGACATACCGAGACTTACACGCGTGCTTTATCGAACAAGCCAACACAAATCCACGCGTGGCTTATCAGTTAGCGGTTATCTGCAAGCAATCAGAAAAATGTATAGGCACCGTCGGTTTAAGGCTTGAGGACAACCATCAAGCTTCCATCGGATGCGGCCTAGCTGTAGAGGCGCAAGGCGCGGGGCTAATGAGAGAGGCGGCTGTCGCGCTGGCCGACTTTGGTTTTGAGTCTCTGGGTGTGCATCGGTTATACGCTGAGACTATTTACGATAATCTTGCTGCAACCAAGCTTTGTCGTTCACTTGGCATGCGACAAGAGGCCCATTTTCATCAGCATCGTTTCTTTAAAGAACGGTGGTGGGATACGGTGGTTTACGCCATATTACGACACGAATGGGAGCAAGGATGATAAGAAAAGCACTACTTGGCGCACTGATGGTGACACTGCAAGCGTGTACCAGTGCGCCCGTTGATAATGAAACGACCGACGCTGCAGAATGTGTCGGTAGTACGACGTTGCCAAGCGCATGGGCAGACAAGTTTGTCGCTGTGGACGATCCAGCGTTACTGGCGTCGTCGTTGGGTCAGCCATTGGAAGGGAAGCTTTGCCAAGGCAAGGTATATCAGGCGACTGAAGGGGTGACAGTATATCGCGCGTGGAATAGCACTAACCCGCATAGTCAGTTTGGTCACTGGTGGGCGTTATCACAACCGTCTGGCTTGGTGGCAGATTATCGCCAAGATTATGATATTTGTTATCAATGGTCGCCGCTCGATAAATTGGTACAGTGCACCTTGCAACCGGGCACCAAGATTGTGGTGGGTAACGGTCAAAGTGCGAAATGTTCCGAGTATTTAACCTATCCAACTTCAAGTGCCCAACAAGTTTATCTGCAAGAGGCGGAGCAAGCGGTTCAACATTGTCAAACGTTTGATGCGGTGATGCGTTGGCAGTGATGCGCGGCAATCAACCATTCAATCACTTCTGTGTGGCGAGCAGGGCGCGCTAAGGCGGCGGATGATAGGCGGCCAATAAGTGTTTATTTCTCAATATCAATGAGATAGCCTAGTTCTATGATAGGAATAGGAATAGGAATAGGAATAGGAACAAGCACATGGAATTAGTCGTCCCCACACTCAATCACCAAGCAGCCTTTACGCGCTTTTATGATGATTTTGCTCAGTTTGATCCCGAGAATGCCGATTATTATTGGCCGGGGAAAGAGGATTTCCCCACTTACGTGACTCGGTTAACGGATGAGTCATTGGGTAAAAACCTTCGTAAAGGTTATGTGCCGTGTAGTCATTTTTGGCTGCTTGATGCTGAGCAACAAATCATTGGCGCGATTCGGATCCGCCATCACATTAATACGCCATTTCTATCTCAAGAAGCCGGACACATTGGTTACGACATTGCGCCGTCACATCGTGGGCGCGGATGTGGCAAGCAAATGTTAGCCTTAGCGCTGCCCAAGGCGAGCGAGCTAGGGATCACTCGCGCTCTAATTACCGCGAATGAAGACAATATGGCATCGCGCAAAGTAATTGAAGCTAATGGCGGCACGTTGGAAAACATCATCAATGGTGAAGTGTTCAATGAATCATTGGCGCGGTACTGGGTGGACATTAATGGATGATTCCCCGCGCGTGGACCAACTGGACAGTGACCGTCTGTTGCTAGTGGCGCCTAATATGTCCCATCAGCCTTTCATTTTAGAAGCCGTGTTGGAAAGCCAGCACACCCTTGCTCCTTTTATGGATTGGCTTCCGCACGCGCTGACCGAATCGAGCTCAATTGAAAACACCCAACAAGTGATTGATAACTTTGATATGTTCATTAACGAGTTACGCTACTCGATTTTTGAAAAATCGACGGGGCAACTGGTGGGTGTGATCAGCTTAATCATCCGTAATATCGCGATTCCTTATTTTGAAATAGGCTATTGGCTGCGGAGCTCTAAAGAAGGCCTTGGCTACATGAGTGAAGCGGTGCGGACGCTAGAGCAGTATGCGTTTGATGGCCTTAATGCCAAACGTGTCGAAATCAAAACCGCCTACGAAAACACCCGCAGCCGCGCGGTAGCTGAGCGCTGTGGGTATCATCAAGAAGCGATTCTTACCAATGACCGTATCCTGCCTAGCGGTGCGATTTCTAGCACTGTCGTATACGCCAAAGTGGCGGCATGTGAAGCCGAGGAGAAATGATGATCCCAGTGAATACCTCTGTGGTTTCTGGCGTGGCGCTCTCTCGTATTGAGGGAGAAATAAAAATGCTGCTGATGAAGCGAGTGAAAGGTGGCTTCTGGTGCCATGTTGCGGGCTCGATTGAAGCGGGTGAGACCGGAGTGGACGCCATCGTCCGTGAGTTTAGCGAAGAGACCCAGATTACGGTGGCTGACTTGTATAACGCGCAGTTTTTGGAGCAGTTTTACGAAGCGTCAGTGAATGTGATCGAGCTTATCCCTGTGTTTGTGGTGATGTGTGATGATAACCAAGCCATCACGCTTAATGATGAACACACCGAGTTTCGCTGGTGCTCACTCGATGAAGCAAAAGCCTTGGCGCCGTATCCAAATCAGCATGCCGTCTATGACCATGTATGGGCTTACTTTGTTGATCAGCCCGTTAACCCGTTATATCACGTCAACTTACCTAACCATCAGGAATGAAACATGAGCATGGAACGCTTTTTTACTCAAGATGACATCATATTGCATAATGACACGGTTTCCTAGGTGCCAGCTAAACCTTGATTATAAGCTGGCGCGCTACCGGTGTTGATCTCGCCTTTTTTTTCATCGTCACGTAAAGTAGCGCTTTTATTGGCTAGCGAGGCTAGTCGTGTACGTTGTGCGCCCAACCAAAACGTGAGAACGAGTATGCAAGAACAACCGAATAACCCACTTCACGGACTTAGCTTACAAACCATTTTAACGCGACTGGTAGAACACTATAGCTGGTCCGGTCTTTATCAGCGTATTCGTGTGAATTGCTTTCATAATGACCCATCTATTAAATCATCGCTGAAATTTTTGCGTAAAACGCAGTGGGCGCGAGATAAGGTCGAAGCCTTGTATATTGATACCTTTTGCTAAGGATAAAATACACGGATTGGTTATCAGGCGGGTTCATGGTAAATGATTGATTTTAAATAACTGTCGCTAAGGTGTCGGGGCGCTGTCGTGGTAATGTAGCCCCCATTTTGCATAGTGTCGATAGGGAAGAGCACAAAGGAGCAAGGATGAACGTGAAAGCACTCAGAGTTCAAAAAGGGTGGTCGCAAGACCAATTAGCACAATTCAGTGGGCTCAGTGTTCGAACGATTCAACGTATCGAGCGCGGCCACAAACCCGGATTGGAGTCGCTGAAATCGTTGGCTGCTGTGTTTGATATCGACATTACTGATTTGCAAAAGGAGACAGACATGCAGGCAGATACTTCAATGAGTCCAGAAGAAAAAGCAATCACCAATCGCGTGCGCGCCCTGGGTGGGTTCTATTCTCACCTGACTCGCTATGTGGTCGTGATGGCGATTTTGTTTATTATCAACTGGCAAGTCAGCCCTGGCTATTACTGGGCTTGGTGGGCCGCAATGGGATGGGGGATTGCAGTGGTCAGCCACGGTGTCAGTGCTCTGGGCATTGTCGATCTCTTTGGTGATAAGTGGGAAAAACGCCAAATAGAGAAGCGACTGAACGCGCGGTCTAAGCGTTAATCGCTACCTGATAACGCCGAGCGAATGTGCCTCGGCGTTTTTGTTTTTCACCAACTAACAGACATGTTTACTGAGATGCCGCTTGTTGCTGYTGGAAGCGCGTTGCGTGCTCGACTAAGCCTTTGAACAGCGCACGCTGACAGCCAAGATAAAGCAAAAATTCCGGATGCCACTGTACGCCCAGTGTATAGGGACGATTGGGCGACTCAATGGCTTGTACAATGCCATCYAAATCACGTGCGCTAACCGTTAAATCCTCGCCTAACGCGTTAATCGCTTGGTTGTGCAGGCTGTTTATTTTGCGTCTGCCTTGCCCCAACCGTTGCTGGATGTGGCCGTTGACATCACGCAATATACACAAGGTTTTCATCGGGAATATTGTCCAGCGATGAGAGGTTTTTTTACGCTGCTCGCGTAAGCTTTGGTGCAAGGTGCCGCCTGAACAGATGTTGAGAAGCTGCGCACCACGGCAAATGCCCAACAGCGGCTTTTGACTGGCTAACGCACTTTTGATTACTGCGCTCTCTAGTTCATCACGTTCGGGATCGTAGTTTGGTTTCACTTCGGGCTCAGCAGCATACAGCACAGGTTCAACATCGTGGCCGCCTGTGATCACCACACCGTGATAATCATCAGGCTTAAATATTGAACCTGGCCGCAACTGTAGGGGCTGCCCGCCATAAAGACGCACCGCGGTGGCAACGAAAAAACGCGGTAAGAAGGCACCTTTGTCGGAGCCGGTTATTGCGATAACGGGTCTACCCATAGCGTATTCACTTTCTCCGCCCAGTTATTGGTAATGCGTGATAATGGATCGTTTAAGTGAGCAAGATAAGCATCACAGCAAGCTGTCAGTCGTTCTGGATCTGCGGCAAGTTTCTCTACTTCTACCCAATCATTCCATGCCTCATGGATCCCCCATTGTGGACGACTTACTTTGCTATCCGGTAAACGATAGTGAAACGTGGGGCGCGCTTTTGTCAGGCCATCATTGAGCGCCTGATTCACTTGTTTCTCATCGAGGTGAGTGAAGAGTGGCAGCATATCTAGCGCACGATTACGCGTCGGATTATCAGCAAGGTAATCTGCAATCAAGGTGTCGCGATCGGGCCAATAATCGTGCGCGAGAACACGCGTGATATACGCTTTTGGAAACGGATCGACATAGCTTGTGAGACGACGGGATAAATCAATATCGGCACGTTTAATTAGCCAATCATACAAGCATAAAAATGCTTTCAGATGCGCATTAATGGTGTGAGCGGATAAGTCGGGCAGTTCGGGATTAAGCTGCATCCCAAATGCATAGACAGGGCTGTCCTCTGTGCCTTCTGCACCTTGTTGTCGCAGAAACTCAATCAGTCTATCGACGTCTTGAAGTCGATCAAGCGGAAGCGGTGGGCTGACTATTT
The DNA here is from genome assembly GCF_001995345.1 of Salinivibrio sp. IB872. Taxonomy (NCBI): domain Bacteria; kingdom Pseudomonadati; phylum Pseudomonadota; class Gammaproteobacteria; order Vibrionales; family Vibrionaceae; genus Salinivibrio; species Salinivibrio sp. IB872. Next base: position 9,542 of record NZ_MUFO01000030.1, read on the forward strand.
CGACCGGTACGACCATTTTAGCTGCCCAAGCTAAAACTTCTTCCGCGGATTGGTCAATTTGATTGGCGAGAGTCTTCTCACTTCGATCGTTCCGTCCAAGGCGTTTTAGCTTGGCGTAATCAAGCTCTATGATCCAATCACCCGCATTGTCACCGGTTAGTTTTCGGTCGTAACGGCCGCCATGCTCAACCGTCAGGGATAAATGTTTTGCAACGAGCTGTGCAATGGTGTCTAGCTCCATACCACTCAATTCAAGTTCAACACCGACGCAGCGCGTTTCTCCCTCTGCATTGGTGGTATGAGGGGGTGTTTTTAACGGTGAAGGGGACGCATTCATCAATGGAGCCTCACTTATCGGATAAACATATGAAATACATGGGGGTCACGATGCGCTGATTAAAGGGAAATCGCCTCGATTTGTTCGGGAATTAGCCTAAACAAATCGCAAATATAATGCTCTTTGGCTTTCATCAGCCAATACGATCTGCCGCCCAGCTTGTTAAAGCCATTCGTTTTACATCGGCAATGGCTTCATCTGGCAGTGAGCTTTTTATCCCAACTTGACCTTGGGTGGAAACAATCACTTCGTTCCCCCAATCTTGGCCACTGTCGTTATTAAGCACCCTTGATCACTATCGCTACTGGCGAAAAGCTTGTAATTTAAGGGTAAAAATTCAACAGTTGTTAACAACAAAACAAAAAATAACATCATTCAGGGAGTGAAGTATGACGAAGCAGGTCGTGGTGTTAGGGGCCGGAATGGTCGGTGTATCCGTGGCTTGGCATTTACTTAAACGAGGGTATGCCGTCACCTTGATCGATCGCGTGCCTCCAGGGCAAGAAACATCGTTTGGCAATGCAGGCATTATTCAACGTGAAGCCGTTCGGCCCTATGCCTTTCCGCGTGATCTCACCACTTTGCTGCGGGTGTTGCCGAACCGTGCGGTGGATATTCGCTATCGTCCTGGCAGTGTGATTCGAGCGGCTCGCGCGTTATTGCAATATTGGCATTACTCCAGTGATAAGCATTATCGAAAGCTTGTCCCTGAATACGCAGCCTTGATAATGCAATCACTCGATACGCATGATGAAATGATCGCGTCCGCGGGCGCGGCCTCACTGATCCGTAAGCAAGGTTACCTTAAGTTATTCCGCAGCCAAAAAGCGTTGGATGAAGAGTGCTCGCGTGCCGCGTCTGACTATGCCAATTACGGTGTGGAGTATGAGGTGCTCAATAAAGCGCAGCTCGCTACGTTGGAGCCGCATTTAGCCGCGCCGCTAGCGGGGGCTATTCATTGGAAACAACCTTGGACTGTCACGGATCCCGGAGCCTTGGTTCAAGCCTACGCCGACGATGTCATCGCCAAAGGGGGCGAGATAAAGCGCGCCAATTTGCAAGTACTCAAGCAGGAAGACGGACATTGGGTCATCGAAACAGATCACGCGCGCCTTCGCTCGGATCAGGTTGTAATGGCGATGGGACCGTGGTCATCTTACTGGTTGCGCCAGCAAGGCATAGAGGTACCTTTATTCACTAAGCGTGGCTATCACATGCATTATCAAGCTGACGCTAACACCCCGCTCAATCATTGGATTATGGACGCAGAAGTGGGCTATTTGCTCGCACCGATGCGCGCGGGCGTGCGATTAACCACAGGGGCAGAATTGACAGCATTGGATGCGCCAGTGAATGAGCGCCAACTTAATGCCGCTGAACAGGTCGCCCGTTCGCTTTATCCACTGGGTGACCGTGTGGATGCGGCGCCCTGGAAAGGTGGGCGTCCTTGCCTGCCCGATATGAAGCCCATGATCGGCCCAGCGCCAGACCAAAAGGGCTTGTGGTTGGCATGCGGTCATGGTCATCAAGGTTTTACTTTGGGCCCCGTGACTGGAAAATTGTTGGGACAAATGATGGATGAGGCGCATACGGATATTGATATGCACCCGTATCGTGTCGATCGGTTTTAGTGGTCGGCTGCTGAGTTTTTCATCACTCCCAAGCCATAAGGGATCGAAAACGCTGAAGCCAACGTACACCGATTTGCTTTACAGGCTAACACTGTAAGACAATGAATAGCTTGGCGCCCCCGTTTGTGAATGACAATGACGATAAACCGGGTTCAGCCATTGATGTGACGTGAACGTTTAGATAGGACCACTGATGCACCAGGCGTTTTTCTCCAAAACTAAGCCCGCTATTGTCGTGCGCGGCCCAGAAGATCAATCATTTATCGCGCTACTCGAAGCTCGGCTGCGAGAGTATGGCTGCGATGTGACCGTGATTGGTCCTGATGATCCAATGCCTGATTGGGATGCTGTACAATTAATTAGCTGGGTGCCAGAGGGAGAGGCGCAAATAACAACCTTGCGCTGGCTTAGTGAGCAGTGCCCGTTTATTGCGTTAATGGCCAGTCAAGCGGCGGCCGACCGTGTGGCTGCCTTGCAGGCGGGTGCTGACGATGTATTATCGACGCCCGTTGATTTGGAAGAGTGTATGGCGCGCTCTGCGATCGCAATGCACCGTCGCTATGCAATGAAGATAGTAAAAAACTCATCGGGTCAGTTGCGCGTTGATAATCTTTGGATGCGACACGACACCCATCAAGTTAAGGTGGATGATCAAGTGGTCAAACTGACACCCATCCAATTTGAACTCTTGTGGCTTCTCGCGCAGCACAAAGATACGACGTTGAGTAAGCCACTCCTTTATCGCAAGGTGCTGAAAAAAGCATTTACGCCCGACGATCGCAGCCTTGATATGCATTTAAGCCGTGTTCGTAAAAAACTTGCTGACGCTGGGTTGCCGCCTGAGCGCCTACAAACCGACCACGGCAAAGGCTATTGCTTTATTTAATGGCGTTTAAGCTGAGCGTGACAGCGCAAGTCGCCAGCGTCCCGGGTGGGGGAGGCGTGGTAATAACAAGCCTGCGATTACGATGATAATGCCTACCACCTGAAGTTGGCTTACGGCTTGTCCCATCAAAAACGCGGTGACTACCGCGAACACAGGTACAAAGTTAAAGAATACGGCAGCATTAGCTGACCCCAAATGGCGCACACCGTTGAGCCAGAGTAAGTAACCAGCGACGGTACCCAGCACAGCGATATACAGGAGTTCGGAGACGGCCAGCGGACTTGCCGCCCAGACTTCGCCAAATGGATGAACCTTTGGTGTCAGTGCACACATGATGCCAATCACGGTTGCGCCGCTAAGCATGCCCAAAAACGTGTAGGGGATCACCGGCATCCAACGACCAATGCCTTGGCTGAAGAAGGTGTACGCACTCCATGCAAACATGCCAGTGAAAATCATCTGATCGCCTTGGTTAAAGTTCAATTGGCTGAGCATCTGCCATTGACCATTGGTGATCACCACGAGCACGCCCGATAAGCTCACCACCAAGCTGAAAACTTGCCCTTTACGCGGCAACGCACGAATCGCGATACAGGCGATAAGTGAGGTTACCAACGGGCTGAGCGCCATGATTAATGACCCATTGGTCGCTTGAGTATGCTCAAGTCCGGTAAATAAGCAAAGATTTAATCCACCAATCCCCACGGCGCTAACGGTGGTCGCCCACAGCCATTGTTTAGCACTGAGTGTGGGGACGCGGGTACGGGTGAGTTTGAGGTAGAAGCCTAAGCACATCGCGGCAACAGCAAAACGCCAAAATACCAAGGTCAGCGCATTCACTTCATTCAGCGCATCTTTACCAATCGGAAAAGTGCTGCCCCAAAAAAAAGCACATAAAATGAGAAGGGCAATGGCTTTCCACCGTGAAGCAGTAGTTGTCATAGCAAGACCTGACTTGTTGAGTGAGGTGCGCTAGTGTATAAGTTTCAAAATATGAATAAACCGGCAATATCAGAACGGTAGATTCCAAATATGAAACCTAGCTATTCGTTAGACGATTTGCGCTGTTTTTGTACTGTTGCGCAATTAGGCAGCTTTAAAGCCGCGGCGCAACAGCTTGCCATGCCTCAATCCACCCTCAGCCGTCGTATTCGCCAGCTTGAGCAGGATCTTGCCCTGCGTTTACTCAATCGCGATGCGCATCGTATCTCGCTGACGCAAACGGGCCGTCGCTATTTTGAACGCGCTGCGAGTCTTTTTAATGAGCTGAACGCAGTCAGTGATGAACTATTGAGCGAAAAACACCAGCCCAAAGGTAAGATTCGTATCAGCGCCCCTATTAATGCCGGTAAACAGTTTTTGCGCGCTGTTTTGTTTGATTTTATGTCTGCTTATCCAGAAATTCAGCTTGATGTGAGTGTTTCGAATACGCTCATCGATATTGAAGGCGAAGGGATGGATGTGGTGTTTCGGGTCGGCAATCCAGTGGTAGAAGATTGGATCGCACGGCCATTAACCGATATTCACTTTATTGTCTGCGCGAGTCCAGACAGTGATTATGGTCAGATTCAGTCGCCAAAAGAGCTGGTGGGTAAACCTGTCGTGCTTTGTCACCCTATGACCGTTTGGCAGCTAGAGCACGACACAACTGGTGACGCCTATGACTACCAAGCCACCACTGGCATTCGTGCTGAAGTTGACGAAATTCAAATGCTGACGCATGCCGTACAGGCTGGTTTCGGAATGGGCTACATTCCCGACTACTCCGCATTACCATTGATTGAACAAGGGACGTTACAGCGGGTGCTGCCTGAATGGCAAAGCCAAGCACGAACCCTGTTTTTGTTGTATCGCGATCGGGATCATGTACCGCTGCGGGTGAAACTGCTGGTGGAGTTTGTACTCGCGAGGTTTGTTGAAGGATGAAATCAGGCCACGATGTGTTGCACTGTGGCCTGATGTGGGAAGATTAGGCGTCGTGGTTTGTTTGGGTAGACACCCTATGTTCAGTTGGCGTCGGTGTAATCGCTTTGGCTAAAAATAGATACATCGCAGGCACCACGAACAGGGTGAATAAGGTACCCAACGTCATCCCACTGGCAATCACTAACCCCATGGCAAAACGGGCACCAGCACCTGCGCCTGAGGCAATCAAGAGCGGGATCATGGCGAGCACCGTCGCCGCCGTTGTCATCAAGATAGGGCGTAAACGGATCGCTGTCGCTTCTTCAATCGCCTCACGTTTCGTTTTTCCTTCTTGCTGAAGCTGATTGGCGAACTCGACGATTAATATCCCGTGTTTGGCAATCAGGCCGACGAGGGTGAGCAAGCCGACTTGGGTGTATATGTTCAGCGTGGTAAAACCAAGGCTGATAAATATCAGCGCGCCACAGACACTCATTGGCACGGTGACCAAAATAATGATCGCGTTTTTAAACGACTCAAACTGCGCCGCCAAGATCAAGAAAATCACGATTAAAGCAAAGAAGAAGGTCACGACCAGTTGCTGGCCTTCGCTCATAAACTGGCGTGACTGTCCGGCATAATCGACACTAAAGCCTGCTGGCAATTCTGTCGCCGCAATCTCTTCGAGTACACCCAGCGCTTCCCCTAAAGGCACGCCAGGGCGGGGCACACCGGAAATTTTCACCGCATTCAGCTGCTGAAAACCGCGCAATGCTTGGGGCTGCACACTTTCCTCTAAGGTCACTAACGTTGACAGCTGAACCAATTCACCGTCTTGGTTGCGAGTGTAGAACTGGCGCAGTTGTTCTGGCGTGAGACGTTCACTCCGCGCCACTTGGGGGATCACTCGATAAGAGCGGTTTTCCAGTGAAAAGCGTCCCGCATCCGCACCAGATAACAATGAGCCCATATCCGCGGCAAGCTGTTGCATGCTCACACCCATCAACGCCGCCTTTTCACGGTCGATGTTGACCGTTTGTTTGGGGCGGTCAATGCTCAGATCCGTATCGACGAAGATAAACCGCCCCGTTTGCATTGCTTTGCCCACGATATTGTTCGCCACTTCATTAATCGCTTCAAAGGGTTGTGTTGAACCGATAATAAATTCAACCGGCGTGCCGCCGCCCGGAGACGGCAGTGAAGGGGGCACCAAGGCAAAGCTACTTAAGCTCGGTTGGCTGTCCATAAAGGGTTGGATTTCGGTTTCCAAGATCGCTTGGGTACTGCGCTCACGTTCATCCCAAGGGGCAAGCACAATACCAGCAATGGCATTATTGGTGCCGCCTGAGCCATTAATAATAAAGACATTATCAATTTCTGGCACATCATCAATGAGCCGGTTTAATTCGTCTGTGCTGGCAGATAGCGCATCCAGTGTGGTTTGGCTATCGGCTTCCAATATGGAGAACACAAACCCTTGGTCTTCGGCGGGCTCAAGTTCAGAGGGACTGGTGATAAACAAGAAATAGCAAGACACTAAAACAATCGTGCCAAACGTGAGCACGACTGCGTTGGTATTCAATAAGCTATGAAGTGTACGCTGATAGCGATGATGCAGGCGGTCAAACTGCTTGTCCAGCCAATGCTCAAGGGAGCGCTCTTGGGTCGCTTTGTCCGCTTGATAGGGCTTAAGCACATAGGCACACATCATCGGTGAAAGTGTTAGTGCGACCACTCCCGACAAAATCACCGAGGCGGCGAGGGTAAAGGCAAATTCGACAAACAAGACACCGGTTAACCCGCCGACAAAGCCGATGGGCAGGAACACCGCGACCAAGGTGGTCGACATGGTGATAATCGGCCAAGCTAGCTCACGCGCCCCCTCAATAGCGGCCTCTGTTCGACTCTTTCCTTCTTCAATATGGCGGTGGACATTCTCCAGCATGATAATCGCATCATCGACCACCACACCGATTGCAAGCACCATGGCAAGCAGTGTCAGTAAGTTGATGGAAAACCCTAACAGCCACATCAAAAAGAAGGTGCCGATGAGCGATACGGGGATTGCGATCGCAGGAATAATCACCGAGCGTAACGACCCCAAAAAGCCATAAATCACAAACACCACGATGGCTAAGGCGAGAATAATCGATATCACCACTTCATCAATGGCGTTATCAATATACTCGGTTGAATCATAGGCGATATACGCCGATAACCCTTGAGGCAATTGGGTGATGATATCGGCATCCCACACCTGATTCACCGCCTCAATCACATCCAGCGCATTGGCATCGGGTGAGACTTCGATACCGATAAAGGTGGCGTCGAGCCCGTTAAAGTTCACCGATGTTTGGTAGCTTTCCGCGCCGAGCTCAACGGTCGCCACATCACTCAAACGCACAACAGATTGGCCATCACTGCTGATCACCAAATCTTCAAATTGTCTGACGTCATGAATGTCGGTGGCGGCGTTCAAATCAATCGCCACGTCTTGCCCTTTGGTGCGCCCCAGCGTAGCAAGCACATTATTGCTGCGCAGGGCGGCAATCACATCCGTACCGGTGAGATCGTAAGCGGCCATTTTGACCGAGTCGAGCCAGATCCGCATCGCAAAGCTACTGGCACCCAACACATCAGCACGCTGCACACCCGGAATCGTCGACAGCTGTGGCTCGACCACCCGGACCAAGTAATCGGTAATTTGATTGTCAGTGAGGACGTCAGAGTAGAAGGCGAGGTACATTGCCGCGACGGTTTCCCCCACCTGCAGGGTAACGACGGGCTCACGGGCATCATCAGGTAGCTCAGAGCGCACCTTATTCACCTGTGCGGCAATTTGCGTGAGTGCTTCATTTGGATCGTAATCGAGACGCAAGTAGGCCTCAATAGTGCTCACACCGGCGGTTGAGGTCGATACTAAGTAATCAATCCCTTCAGAGGCAGCAATTTCACGCTCCAGCGGCGTGGTGATAAAGCCTTGAATCAGGTCGGCATCGGCACCGATATAAGTGGTAGAGACACTCACCACTGCATTTTTAATCTCGGGGAATTGGCGCACATTCATGTCGGTGATAGCGCGTAAGCCGAGCAAGATAATGAATAGGCTCACCACGGAGGCCAAGACGGGTTTCTTGATAAAGACGTCGGTAAATCGCATCGAATGGCTCCTATTGATTCACAACGTTCGGGTCAAGATCTTCGCTCGGCTGAACATGTTCGTTGTCACTGATCTTGATGTTGCTGCCGTTACGGAGCTTGAGGAGGCCGGAGGTGACAATACGATCACCGGGTTGAAGACCTTCTTTAATCACAATCATGTCACCGCGTCGCGCGCCTGTTTGCACAAAGCGCTGTTGGACCGTCAGTGGATCATCTTGTTCTTGGATCACGAAGACTGCGTTGCCATACGGATTAAATTGAATCGCGCTTTGTGGTGCCAGCAAGACATTTTGCGTTTCTTCACCTTGATCAAGACTCACGCGTGCGAACATGCCTGACCGTAAAATGGCATCTGGGTTGTCAAAGGTGGCTTGAATGTCGACACTGCGGCTCGATTGGGTAACAACCGGCGAAATCGCAGTCACTGTGCCGGTAAAGACCTCGTCAGGCTGCGCGCTAATCGTGGCAGAAACGGTTTGACCATTTTTCAACGTGCTGAGCTGCTGTTCCGGTAAGGTAAAGTTGAGGTGGATGGGAGTCACTGACGTGAGTGTTGCAACGGCTGTCCCCGGTGCGATGAGTTGGCCAAGACTGACTTCTCGGATGCCAATGATGCCGTCGAAAGGCGCGGTTAATGCCTTTTGCTCGATGCGCGCTTTTTGGCTGTCGACGGCGGCAATCGCTTGCTTGGCTTCACTTTCTTTGCGCTTTAGTTCGGATTCAGAAATATTTTTGTCTTTAAACAGCCGTTGATAGCGCCTCAACTCAAGTTGGGCAAGCTCTGCGACGGACTCGAGCCGACGAAGCTCTGCTTCATCAACACTGGCATCCAAGGTGATCAGTAATTGTCCCTTTTTCACCGATGTCGCATTGTCGAACAAAATATTGTTGACGATGCCGCTTGCCTCGGTAGTTAGCTGGGTGTCATTAATGGCCGCAAAACTACCAATGGTGGTTTGTTGTTCACGCCAAGGGTGCGTTGAGACTGTCGTGGCCGTCACGGTGACCGTAGGGGCAGGCATGTTGTCAAAGAATTGGTTCATAAAATGATTGCCTACTGCTTTGTAAGCAAAAATTCCCCCAAAAACGAGCCCACATGCGACTAACATAATAATCAAACGTTTTATCATAAAAATCCCTGAACAGAATTGCTGTCACCACCCTTGGCTTTTTAGTACAGACGAAGGCGCAAAAGGTTGATTTAACCAATAACAAATATTGAACTGACCAATACAAACCTTATCACTGTTTGGTTCATTCATTGGTGGTAAATTGATGATCTTGTGGATTAGCTCAGGTCAGTGTCATCAGCGAATCCGAATAAGGAGAACGTCGATGCTACTCAATGCAAATAGCACGGTAACGGAAGCGGCGTTGCGTGCCGTGGCGCATATGCCAACGCGCAGTTTGCCGGTGCTGCTGGATAACAGCTTTAGCCAAAAACTGACCGATGCGGATTTGATGCGCATCGCGGTGTTGTTGGCCCAAAAAAGCGCTGATGAAGGAGGATGCCCCATCGGTGCGGTGATTGTTGACAATGAGACACGTCAAATCGTCGGTAAAGGGCACAATACCTTGGTACAAGAAAATCACCCCTACAATCACGGCGAAACGGCGGCGATACGTGATGCTGGACGAATTGACTTCAGCCAAACAACCTTGTTTACCAGTTTAAGCCCATGCGATGTGTGCGCGGCACTGATCACCATGCGGGGTTTTTCTCGCGTGGTGGTGGGGGATGTCACCAGTGCGAGCGGTAACGAGACGATGCTACAAGCGAAAGGGGTGACGGTTGATGTGCTGGAAGATCCGCAGGGCATTGCACTGTATCAGCAATTTCGATCCGAGCACCCCGAACAAGAGTTAGAAGATTGGCAAGGTGTAAGTGCCGTCAAGGCACGTTTAGCAAAGCGTGAATGAAAGGAGAACGACATGGATGTTGCGATTGGTCCGACAACGGATGCTAATTACAGCCAAAAGCTGACCCAAGAGAACATGGCTCCTTACTATGAAGCGAGGAAAATCGCTTGGAACCCTCAGCGGTTTATGGAAAGTTGGCGAGTTTTTGATAATTATGAAATTCGCCATGAGCGAAAGCGTTGTGGTGTGATTCGCTTGAAGGCAGACGGTGAAACACTTTTTATCCGCGATTTACAGATAGAGCCGAGTAAACAGCGGCAAGGGATCGGCCGCGAGGCAATCGCTTGGGCGATCGCTTATGCTCAAACGTCTGGCTATGCGCATTTAGCCTTGCGTGTTTTTGCAGAAAATCCCGCCGTTTCATTATATCAAGCGCTGGGGTTTGTGGAGACAGGGCGCAGCCGAGATGCGGTTCTCACGCTTTCGTTGTCGTTAACCGCAACGTCCGAATAATGAGCAAAGCGCCTGAGCATGTCGATAGAGATGGCATGCTAGTCTTACGAAAGCATTCCATGCTCAAGTGAGCCGATATGCGCCACAAGCGAATGACTTAGTGGCGCAGATTGACGCGGATTTGGACAGTGCGGCTCAACGTGGTGAGTTACAAGCGCTCCGTGCACAGTATTTTCAGTCAGTTACCTCGCAGCCCCAGCCGTAACCAATGTCAGAGTAATGCGTTATCGTGTGCTACGCACAGAGGGTAGAGGGCGCTTGGCCCAGCGTGTGGACAGCTTGGTCGTTGCTAAGTGAGTGTGTAGCTTTTTAGCATATCGATGATAGGTCACTTGACGACCCGAGTGAAAACTCACCTTGAGTACCATGTTTCTCTCCTTGTGATTAACGTTGCGATAAAGTTACATTTTTATTCCAAATAAGTGTATTTAATTATTCTTAAGTCACATAAGAAAGCCTAATAGTGAATATGGGCGCGCTGGGCGTACTATAAACCTAACAGTCTGTGCCCTTGGCTCGGATGAAGACGAATAAGCTCACTAATAAGGAAGATCATGACAGGAACGCCACCACTTTCAGGTCAACAGACGGCGCTGCTTCAAAGCCTCAAAGCGCACGGTATTTCAGTAAAAATATACCGCCATCAGCCTGTCTATACGTGTGAACAAGCAGACGCGCTCGGTTTGCATACTGATGCAAACCCGACCAAGAACTTACTGTTGAAAGACAGAAAGGGTAAACAGTTTTTCTTGGTCGTGTTACCGGGTAAAGCCACCGTTAATTTAGTCGGATTGAGTGAAGCCTTGGGCACGTCTCGCTTATCGTTTGCCTCGTCGCAGCAACTCGACACCTATTTGCAGGCGCAATCAGGTGCCGTATCGGTATTTGATGTGATGAATGATCCTGAGCATCGCGTTAGTTTGGTGATCGCGAATGCGATATGGCAAGTCCAAGCGGTGGAATGCCAGCCTTTTTGTCATGATCAAACTTGGGTCATAGCCACGCAAGATCTCGCTCGCTGGCTACAAGGTATAGGCCGAAGGTATCAAACGGTAGATCATCAGTAAGTAGATGAAACCTCACAGTTTTGCAACATAACCTATACAATGTTGACGAAAAAAAGCACAAACAGTTGCGTATGGGTGAAAACAAATAGAAATGAGACTGGTTATCGTTTATGTTCCAATGCGTTCAAATAATCGTTAGCTACAGGAAGTCTCATGTTGAAGAAACACCCCCTTGCCGTTTTTGTGGCTGTCGCGCTGTCACCCCTTAACAGTACAGCCGCAACCAACCCGACAGAACCCGTTGATGAAGTCTATGTGGTTGAAGGCCATCAGGCACGTTTTAAGGCTAATAGCAATGAAACGGCGATGCGAATGGATGTCAGCCAACTAGAAACAGCGGGCCAAGTGGCTGTGATGGATCAAACGCTGATTCAAGAGCAAAACGCCACGACACTAGGAGATGTGTTGGTAAATGACGCCAGCATTGGTGTAGGGGGTACGGACCGCAATCGTGAGATTTTCATGCTACGTGGTTTTGAACTTGATACCGGAACAGGCTACCTGCGTAATGGCCAGCAGCAATGGTCTTATTATCGACATCCTGTTGAGCTGATGGAACGCGTTGAGGTGTTAAAAGGGCCAGCAGGTTTGCTCTATGGCAAGTCCGCACCGGGCGGTCTGGTGAATATGGTCACCAAACGACCAACRGCTGCGTTCCAAGCGTCAATCAGTCAGAAAGTCGGTACTAACGATTATCAACACACCGTCGCCGATGCGTCGGGTTCTCTCAACCAGAGCGGCACCTTACGTGGTCGGATGGTACTATCGAAACAAAGCGAGGGCTCATCACGTCGCTATTTAGATGGCAGTGAACCTGAGCTCGACCGCCAAATTGCAGGCTTGATGCTAGATTACGACATCACGCCTGATACCCAGCTTTCTCTTCATTATGATCGCGTGATTGATGACAGTAATAGCGATAACGGCGCCAACATCATCAATGGTAAACCGCAACTGGGTAGCCAATTTATCTGGGAAGCGCCTTGGTCGTTCATGGACATTGATGTTGAGAACTACGGAGTCGATATTGTCAGCCAATTAACGCCGGATTGGAAAGTCAAATCAGGCTACAATCGCCAAGACTACAAACGTCATTACCATGAAGGATTCGGACAGCGCGAAACGTACGACGCGAATACCCAATCGTTCAAATACTTTGCCATGGACCGTCACGACAATTGGGTACTGGATACGGCTTATCTTGATGTCACCGGTGCATTTCAGTTCGGGAATATCGATCACCAGGTGCTGATTGGCGCCAATGCGCTGCGTAATGACTATGTCGGTCAGCGTGTAATGAAGAAAAACCAAACCGCCGTGATTGGTGGTGCGTATCCGGAGCCGGATATTCATTATGGCACAGCAACTCCGCGTGATCCTGAGCCTACTGATTCCATTGGCTTTTATGCGCAAGACTTAATGACATTGAACCCACAATGGCAGCTGCTTGCAGGGCTTCGCTACGATCGCGAGGATAACGAGACGGATACGTATTATAACGTGTTGCCTAAAGCCGCGGTAATGTATCATCCGTCACCGGAAAAAACGCTGTACGTGACTTATTCTGAGAGCTTTGAGCCGAAAAACCCGGTTGATAGTGATACCGATATTAATGACGGCATGGCGCTAAAGCCGGTGAAGGGTAAGCTTTACGAGTTTGGCTATAAACAATCGTTATTGAACGACCAAGCGTTATTCAGTGCCGCCTTGTTCCAAATTGAACAAGAAAATAAAGTGGTCAAAGAGGCAATCACCGGACAAGGCAGTCTCACTTCACGCACCACACAATTAGGTAAACAAACGCATAAAGGGGTTGAGGTCAGCCTTGCCGGTCAAGTGACTGACAGTTGGTCAGTGCATAGCTCAGCGACGTATTTAGATGCACGCATCGAAGACCCGTTCAATCCTGCGAACGATGGCAAACAGCCTGCCGATACGCCAGAGTGGGGCGCCAGCATTTGGTCTCGCTATGATGTCGATAACCAAACCTATGTGAACGTAGGTGCGCGTTATGTCGGTGATCGTTATGGCGATATGAAAAATACCTATCATAAGCCAGGTTACACCACCGTGAATGCAGGTGTGGGCCATACCATTAAAGCCGGTGAACAAACGGACTTGAAACTGAGTGTGAATGTTGAAAACCTCTTCAACGAAAGCTATCTCGCTGGTGGTGTACAAAATAAAACCACGTTGGGCGAAGAGCGCAAAGTCGTCCTCGGCGCGTCATTACACTTCTAACTTCACGTATCATTAATTACCGAGGCTCAGCATTGCTGGGCCTTTTTTGCGTTATCGCCGCCATATCGACTTAAGTTGAATAGCGCAAGCTTGATGACATGCTAGGTTGATCTAGTTATCTAGACAAAGTCAGCAAGGAGCGCGTTATGTCAGCCAGCAACATCTATGAGCTTGGCTTGGACAAAAGTCCAGCCAACTATCAAACACTGAGTCCACTTTCTTTCCTCGAGCGAGCCGCTAGCGTCTATCCAGATTATCCGGCTAGCGTTCATGGTCATCTATGTTGGAGTTGGCAGCAAGTGGATCAGCGATGCCGTCAATTTGCCTCGGCATTACGTCAAGCCGGCATCGGGCTAGGTGATACGGTATCGGTGATGGCCCCCAATCTGCCCGAAGTGTTTGAGTTGCATTTTAGCGTGCCGATGACAGGTGGCGTACTCAATACCATTAATACCCGGCTGGAAGCGGAAACCGTCGCGTTTATCCTCGAACATGCAGAAAGCAAAGTCTTTATCGTCGACAAAGAGATGACAGCAGTCGCAAAGCGGGCATTAAAAATGATCAAACACCGTCCACTGGTGATTGCGATTGATGATCCGCTCTATCCACATGGCGAATGTATCAGTGAAATTACGTACGAGACTTTTTTAGCACAAGGCGATGGTGATTATCAGTACGCATTGCCAGACGATGAATGGCAAGCCATTTCACTTAATTACACCTCAGGCACGACCGGCAACCCAAAAGGGGTGGTCTATCATCATCGTGGCGCCCATCTGAATGCGGTGAGTAATGTGTTGTCTTGGAATATGGATGCGCACCCTGTGTATCTTTGGACGCTACCCATGTTCCACTGTAATGGTTGGTGTTTCCCATGGACGGTGGCCGCAACGGCGGGGGTGAGTGTCAGCCTACGGCATGTGCGGGCAGAGCCTATCTTTGATGCGATAAAAACCCACAAAGTGACCCATTTCTGTGGTGCGCCGATTGTGCTGAACATGATGAATAACGCAGATCCGGCGCTAAAAGCTGAGATTCACCATACGGTTAAAGCAATGACCGCAGGGGCGGCACCACCGGCTTCTGTGATTGAAGGGATGGAAGCGATGGGGATTGAAGTGACCCACGTTTATGGCCTCACTGAAACTTACGGCCCTTGTGTGGTGTGTGACTGGCAACACCACTGGGATCAACTCTCGCAACAAGAAAAAGTACGCATGAAAGCACGCCAAGGTGTTCGGGCCCCAATGCAAGGTGGACTGATGGTTGCCGATCCGGTGACGTTTAAACCAGTGGCAAAAGATGGTGGCACGCTAGGTGAGATTTTTGTTCGCGGTAATATTGTGATGAAAGGCTACCTAAAGAATCCGAGCGCGACGGAAGATGCCATGAGTAACGGCTGGTTTCGCACTGGCGACTTAGCGGTATGGCATGCCGATAATTACATCGAAATCAAGGACAGACTCAAAGACATTATCATTAGTGGCGGGGAGAACATTTCCAGTATCGAAGTAGAAGATGTCCTGTACCGTCACCCTGATATTGAAGAAGTGGCGGTGATTGCGATGCCCGATGAAAAATGGGGTGAGGTCCCCTGTGCGTTTGTTAAAACGACCGAAGCATCCGCCGTCACCGAAGCCGATATTATTGCTTTTTGCCGAGAACAAATGGCGCACTTCAAGGCGCCAAAAAAAGTGATCTTTACAATACTCCCAAAAACGTCGACAGGGAAAGTGCAAAAATATGTACTGCGTCGTAACGTGAGTGAAAAGTCAGTGTAAATCATCAAGCGGTGGCGAGAAAACGCCACCGCTAACTCACCGCTATAGCAGGGCGAGAATGGCCTCGGCACTGGAGACGTCAAAGCTTTTTGGCGCTTCAAGGTTCAAATGCGTGACGATGCCATTGTCAATCACCATCGCATAACGCTGCGAGCGAATACCCCCAAACTTCCCTGAGTCCATTTCTAGGCCTAGCGCTTGGGTAAAGCTGCCATCACCGTCGGCCAGCATATGAATCTGATTGGCGTTTTGTGCTTCGCCCCACGCCGGCATCACAAAGGCATCATTGACGGAGACGCATGCAATCATATCGACGCCTTTTGCTTTAATCTCATCCGCCTTCACCACAAAACCCGGTAAGTGCGACTCGGAACAGGTCGGGGTGAACGCGCCAGGAACCGCGAATAGTACTACCTTCTTGTTGGCAAAAAGGTCAGGAATATCGTGGGTTTGCATTCCTTCAGCAGTGAGTTCGCTGAGTGTGGAAGTGGGTAACGGTTGTCCTTGCTCAATCATGGTGACTCCTTGTTAAGTCATAGCAAAAAAGCATAATCTACCGTGTCAGTGTACGCCTAACGCTTTGATAAAAATACCGACAATAACTGCGGGTTTTCGCGATTTTGCCTGCAAAATAGCCGCTTTTTCCGCTTAACTGGTCTTACCAATTAAGTTCTCCTTTATCTCACATATCGGCCCTCTATAATCCGCCCTCTTTAACATCTTGTTGTAATCGACTGATTTGACATGGTGTTTACCAATAATTAACATCTGTAACTCAATATTAAAACAAGACCTCGGAGGTCTGACTAGTGAACAAGAAGCAGTATTCTCTCATTGCGCTCAGCGTATTTGCAGCAACCCAAGCCTACGGTGCTGGGTTTCAAGTATCTGAGCAATCAGCGTCAGGACTAGGACGCGCTTTTGCAGGCGACGCCGCGGTGGCTGATAATGCCGCGGTATTGGCACGTAACCCTGCGGCCATGATGCGATTTGACCGTGCCCAATTATCCGGTGCATTGACCCTGATTGATCCCGATGTCGATGTAAAAGATCGAACCAATAGTGAATATGCCAAAGATGTGGCGCCGATGAAGGTCGTCCCTGCAGGCTTCTATGTTAGCCCGCAAGAGGGTAAATGGACGTGGGGGATTGGCCTATTCACCACCTATGGTATCGCGACGGATTACCCTGACGATATTCAAGCAGGCGACTTGGCCGGCGACACCGATTTGCTCTCAACCAACTTAAACCCGGCGATTGCGTATCAAGTCACCCCTGAACTAAGCCTTGGCGCGGGCGTTAACCTCACCTATGCCAAAGCAAAGCTAACCCGTCACAAAGGGGCGCTTGCGCCGTACTTAAACAATAAGAACAGCGTTACCAGCAATAATCCATCCGATAAATTGATTGGTCTAGAAGGTGAAACCTTTGGGTATGGTTGGAATCTTGGTGCGTTGTACGAAATCAATGAGAATCACCGTTTTGGTGTTGGCTATCGCTCTAAGGTGGACCTCGATTTTGATGATGGCACCTTTGATAGCTACGACAGTGGCCGCGCGACCTCGGCGTCAGTTAAAGGGCGCCTGGAGCTATCTTTGCCGTCTTACTGGGAAGTGTCAGGCTTTCACCAACTGACTGACGCGTTTGCCGTGCACTACAGCTATCAACACACCAATTGGAGCAGCTTTAGTGAACTGCGCGCCACCTCTGATGAATGTACCGACAATAAGGTGTGTTTTGTTAAAAACGAGTCGTACAAAGATAACGACCGTTGGTCAATCGGTTCGACGTATCAGTTTAATCAACACTGGACGGGCCGCCTTGGCTTTGCCTATGACGAACAAGCTGGTGAAGCGACGTTGAGTATCCCAGACGCTGACCGTTATTGGTATGCCACAGGTTTGACCTACCAATACGATAACGATCTTAGCATTGATGCAGGCTTTGCTCTGGTGCGTAGTCGTGACGGCTCATTCACAGAAAAAAATGCGCTGAAACAAAACCTCGACTTTGATTCTAACGGAACCGCTTACATCAGCTCTGTTCAGCTTAATTACCAGTTCTAACCGGGATATCATGATGCTTAAAACACAATTAAAATTGTCAGTCTTGGCAACCGCGATCATCTTGGCTGGGTGTGGCGACGAAAATGCCAGTGATACCAACACGCCTCAATTTGAAAGCTATATTCAAACTGCCATTGACCGACCTACTTCGGTCGATTTTACCTTACAAGGGGCCAATGCAGCAGTGCCTGTTCCTACCTTTTTGCTGATGGACAGTGAAGATGGGACGCTAAAAATACCCACGAAAGGTGACAACGCGCTTACTAACCCAAAGGCTGCCATGAATACCATGGATGGGTGGTCAACCTCGATGCCTTTGGTCTTTAATTTCCGCGGTGCAGGCCTCAATTCAGGGCTTGTGACTAATGGGGTTTATCTCATTGAACTGACCGACTCAATGACGGGAACACCTAACGTTAAAGCCGTGCTCCAACAAGGTACCGACTTTAACGTATTAAGCGATGCGGCCAGTGACACACTGACGGTGCTACCAGTTAAGGAGCTCAACGCCAGCAGTGAGTACATTATTGCTCTAACCGATGATATTCAGGACGTAAACGGCGATCCGATTGGCATGCCATCGAGCTATGCGGGATTAAAATCCCAGACTGTCACTTATGAGGACTCACTACTTGAAGCACCAGAAGCGGTGATTCAGGGAGTTGAAAAGTTGGTAGCAGCCGCAGAAGGTGTTGATCCGACCAAAATCGTCTACTCCACCTGGTTCTCCACCCAATCGGTAGGTGACAGCTTAAACTACACCAAGCTAGCGACGGCGGCTGGGTTTGATGCTGGAAGCCTAGCGGCAGTATGGAAAGCGGGCGCCAACCCCAATAATGCCGATTTATCGGATGCTTACACCATCGACATTACCAGCACTCAGGACTACGATGCGGCGCTGGGTGCGGATGCCCAGTTTACCCAGTACTTCGATCCCAATGATGCCAATAATATTAAGACCACGCTCAAGGCAACGTTTAATGGCGTCAATGTTGAGGTGAGTAAAGGCACCATCAAGCTACCTTACTATCTGGAAACGGATAGCAACTGGAATAGTCAGCCGTTTGAGTCAGCCACCCCTAGCTTGGTCAAGGTACTGAATGCGCTGCAAGACCCTGAGCAGCAGGCGACCATCACCGCTCAGTTGACAGGCGCGGGTGTCGACGTTGCTGTATTAACGGGTAACGATAAATCACAGATCGTCAACGAGCTTTTCAAGCTGGCCGGCGTGACGCTGACCAAAGCTGATGGCAGTCAATTAGACCCTGAGCGCATTATTACCCGTTATAGCCCTGTACCGCAGATTAAATCGGTACAAGAGGTACCTTTCTTGCTGTTTACACCCGCAGCGGTTGATAGCAATACCAAACTCACGGTGTATCAGCACGGGATTACCTCGGCAAAAGAAAATGCATACTTCTTTGCGCCTAACTTTGCCAATGCCAATCAAGCCATTATGGCGATTGATTTGCCGCTTCATGGCGAGCGTAGCTTAGATGCGAAGCGCTCTGCCAACGTGGATGTGACAGCGTACCTGAATCTTAACAACTTGGCCGTGGCGCGTGACAATGTGCGCCAAAGTGAGTTGGATGTAATGGGTGTGCGCGCAGCTTTGACCCGCACCGAATTGGCGGGTGGATTCGCGGGGACGCCATTAGCGGCGATGTCGTCTTTTGCTACTTCGGCACCACGCTTGCTAGGCCATTCGCTGGGCGGTATTGTTGGCACCACTGCGTTTGCGGCGTCTAACCGTGATAACGCGGTAACAGGAGTTGGCCCTTACTATGATTTCTCTGCGCTAAGCGTAGCGAATTCTGGAGGGCAAATTGCTAACTTGCTGCTCGGGTCAGACTCGTTTGGTCCTTTGATTAAGCACAGTGTCGCTTTTAAAGGCAGTGCCGCTTACCAGACCTTTGCCGGCGACAATTGTACGCTCGATAATAGCGCAGAAAACAATGTGATCTGCTACAAGACCTTTGAGGCAAATGGCTCAGCAAGTGCAAATGCTCAGGTTCAGGGTGTGATTCAGCAATTTAGCTATGCAGCCCAAACCTTGCTCGATACCGTCGATCCATATACAAATGCAAGCTATATTACTGGCAGCACCACGCCGATTTATATGCTGCAAGTTGATGGTGATGATACGGTCCCGAACGACGTTGCTTACACGGTTCCGGGCATTGTGGATAATTTTGCCGGCTCTGAGCCATTAGCCTCGAAACTTGGCCTACCAACCATCAATGCCAGCTCACACGATGCACAAGATGGCCAGAACTTTGTTGATTTTGCCGGTAATAACGCTAGCCATAGCACCTTTATCTTCCCACAAACGGCGGAGCTTGCAGAACAAGCCGTGCACGCTGAAATGATCCGTCAAGCGGTTGATTTTGGTGGAGACGCCAGCTTGGATAGTGTCAAAAACGATAACAATGTGTTGAATTAACCGGCGCGTTATCGTAAAGGTTGTTACCAAACTAAAGCGGCTTCGGCCGCTTTTTTATTACCTGATGCTGTGTTAGCTAACGCTATGATTGAATAGCCACACCTTTGGTCACTATTTCTTTGTCTTGGTTTCACGTAAACTATTCTCAATTCCATCTTGTTGAATCGAATGATGCTTATGTCTTTTTTACACGCTTTTCCCAATGTTCATCAGGCTTACCACGCCCATGTTTACTATGAGGCCGACACCGAAGCGCAGGCGGATATTATCTATCAAGCAGCCGCTGCATCGTCACTGCCGATCGATCTTGGCCGCTTTCATCGCAAATGTGTCGGCCCACACCCAAAGTGGAGCTTTCAGATCGCTTTTGACAACGTTGCCTTCGATGAGGTGATGGCATGGCTTGAGGCGCATCGGGGCGATTTAACCGTGTTTTTGCATGGCGTGACGGGCGATGACTACATAGATCACACTGACCATGTCGGTTGGATGGGCCCGTCTGTTGAACTCAACCTGTCCATGTTTAAGCCCAAGCAATGAATACGTTTCTTGACTATCCAGCGCTCCTGGTTTGGCATGGCGATGATGAACTCTCGTTTGCCTCCGATCCGGCGTCGCTTAAGGCGCTGAGCGAAAACGTGATCACAGAAGACGATCGGCTGGTGGATAGCCAAGGCGTTTGCTGGCTAAGCCAAGACGGCGGTCAGCACTGGCAGCCGAGTGGGCAAATCATGCCACTTGAGCAGCTCGTGGCGCGTGTCCAAGCGCATTATGCGCAGATGGGTCAATGCTGTTTGGGAAAAATCCAGTTTAAAGATAGGGCCGCCGCCATCAAAAGTGTGGCGACGGCCCCTGAGAATTAACGGCTGTCAGCAATCCGACGTGACACTTTTAACGAAAAGTGCGGACGAATACGCTTGATGTTCAAGCGCTGCTTGTTACGCAATCGAATGTGGCAGAGCTCAAGTATCAAACCAAATGCCATCGCAACGTACACGTAGCCTTTGTTGATATGAATGCCAGCACCTTCGGCCATCAGCAGCAAGCCCAATAGCACCAAGAACAGCAAGGCCAAGGTTTTAAACCCAGGATAACGGCTGACCAGATTATTCACGGGTTCGGCCGCGATCATCATAATGATGGCGGCGGTTACAATGGCGGCGACCATCACGGGTACATCTTGGGTGAGACCGACCGCAGTGATCACTGAGTCCATCGAGAACACCGCATCTACCGCAACGATTTGCAGCAAAATTACTGCCATGCCGGTGCGAACTTGTGTCGAGTGGCTCACGGGTTCGCCATGACCCAACCATGCCCACAGCTCTTTGGCACTTTTTAGCAGCAAAAAGCCACCACCAAACAGCATGATAAGGTCTTTACCGGTAACCGGTTCCGTACCAATCGTAAACAGTGGCGCAGTCAACGACATGACCCATGCGATGGAGAGCAGCAAGCCAATTCGGCTGATCACGGCAAGACCAATACCCAAGGTACGCGCGAAGCGGCGTTTCTCTTTGGGGAGACGCTCACACAATACGGAAATAAAGACTAAGTTATCAACACCCAATACCACTTCAAGGGTCAGAAGGGTAAAAAAGACCACCCACGTTTGGGGTTCCATAAAGAGTGTTAACATACGATTACCTCCTCGTTAAAGGAAGCGGGGGAGGGCATAAAACGACATCGGTCGCTGTCCATGGATTGTGATTACCTCTGTGACTAAAGAGCGCTTATATAAGCACCAGTTTGGCGCCTTGGCAAGCAGAAAAACAGCGAGTTGACCAAAAATTGACAAAGCATGTAAACGATCAAACTTGTTGCTGAGTAAGACTTATCATGTTGGATTTAAAGAGGGAATAACGATGAAAAGAGGCTGGATGATTGGGTTGTTGTCCTTAATGTTGACCGGGTGTTTAGGCATGCCAAAACAAGTCACTCCCGTCACCGACTTTGAGCTTAACCGCTATTTAGGCTCTTGGTACGAAGTGGCGCGACTGGATCACTCGTTTGAACGAGGATTGTCGGATGTGACCGCGACCTATTCGTTGCGTGAAGACGGCGGTGTGAAAGTGATTAATCGTGGCTACAGCCGTGAAGAGGGAAAATGGCAAGAGGCAGAAGGCAAGGCGTACTTCGTTGAAAATGATAAAACGGGGTACCTGAAGGTTTCATTCTTTGGGCCTTTTTATGGGTCGTATGTGGTGTTTGAGCTGGATGATGATTACCAATATGCCTTTATCTCGGGGCCTGACCACGATTACCTATGGCTGCTATCGCGCACGCCAATCGTCTCGGAGTCGGTAAAGGAACAGTTTATTGCAGCGGCGAAACAGCGGGGTTTTGCCACTGAAGGGCTGATTTTTGTCGATCACACCCGCACGGGTCCCAAACATAAGACCAATGAGCAGTAAAAGAGAAACATCATGCGAAAAACAGACAAGAAGTATGACAAAGCGATTCGAGAGGCACTGACAGAGGTTTGTGAGCTCACGATGGAGAACATCGCGGGGTTCGAGTGGCTGACGCATGAGGCGAATTATCAGCGTTTTCCACAAAGCTTAATCGTGCGGCTTATGTTTAAAGACCAGCAGGCGCTAGCCAGCTTTAAACGGAGTGATGACTACCAAGCCGTTCTGAATGATATACAAACTCGCCTCACTGCTGCAGGGGTCACACTGAAAAACATCAATCAACATATTGAGWTAGATACACTGTAAGGCTGTGACTACTCGCACACTTACCTTATGGCTGACACGCTACAGTGTGATATGAAAGTGACTCAATGCCTCTATCGATTAAGCGAAGGAGCAGCGGTATGGAAGCACGAATAAGCATTATCACGTTGGGTGTCGCTGACTTATCACGGTCGTATGAATTTTATCGCCAGTTGGGCTTTCCCACGCACAATCACCCTGAAGAAGGTATCGTGTTTTTTAGTACCGCAGGTACGCGATTAGCGTTATATCCCGCTGACTCGTTAGCCGATGATATTAAACCCGGACTCACCGTTAACGAGACTGGGTTTGGTGGTATCACATTGGCGCATAACACGCGATCTAAAGAAGAGGTCGACGAGGTACTGGCGCTGGCAGAGCGTTGTGGTGGTCGGATCGTTAAACCTGCACAAGACGTTTTTTGGGGAGGCTACAGCGGCTACTTTGCCGATCCGGATGACTATCTTTGGGAAGTGGCTTATGGCGATTGTTGGCAATTTGATGATAACGGCAGCCTTGTCTTGGATTAATAATCATGAACGCCTTACTGGAACAGCTGCAAATGCAGGGGACAGAGAACGACGCCCTGCAACAGGATAAAAGTAAAAAATGGCTGAATATTACGCCTGGAACCGGAAAATTCTTAGCGCTGTTAGTGGATGAAATTCAGCCTACCCGTATTTTAGAAATCGGTACATCAATGGGCTATTCAACGTTATGGCTCGCGCGCGCAGGCGGCAATAGCGTGCAGGTGGTAACGATTGAGCGCGATGAAGCAAAACACCAACAAGCGCAGCAGCACTTTAGGCAAGCCGGCATGGATAAACGGATAGATGCGAAATTGGGCGACGCGAGTGACTGGATGACTCGCCTTGAGGGACAGTTTGAGCTCATTTTTCTTGATGCCGACCGAAGTCAGTACCTGTCTCTAGCGCCACGCTTGTTCCAACTCCTCAAGCCTCAGGGTGTGCTGGTAGTCGATAATGCATTATCCCACGCTGATGATGTTGCTCCTTTTAAGCGATGGCTTGAGCAACAGCCTGAACTCGATGTGGGTGTACTTCCCATTGGGAAAGGTGAGCTTGTTGCCTATTTGCGTGATTGAAAGTTGGCAGGATAAAAAAGGCGTCCCGAAAGACGCCTTTTTAGTCTCTAAACTCAGTGGTATTACGCGGCTGCTGGCGTTTGAGCTTGACGGTTTGCATGCCAGACCAAGCCAAAGCCAATAATGACCACCGCGCAGGTTGACAGCATGACGGTGGTGACGGCGATCAAGCCGGCGGCTGCAAACGCAGACACCACAGCGCTCGCCACGAAGCAGACCATCATTTGCAAGAAGTTCAATAGCCCCGCAGCGGTCGCACTACAGGATTTAAAATTTTCCAAGGCGCGATTGACGACCAGTGGATAGATGGCACCGTTCGCTGCCGCGAGGAAACAAAACGGACCTAAAATTACCCAGATGTTGGTGACATCGGTACGCCAGCTGATCAAAAAGATAACCACAACACTGATAACAAACAGCTTAAGTAGCCAAGGCAAGATACTGTGATCTTTAAGCTTGTTGAGGGCATGACGACAGGCGTAGCCACCGACGACAAAAGCAATGGTTTGTGGAATATAGCTCAGACCAATATCCGCTTCGGTATAACCCATGGCTGACATCACGAACGGTGATCCCGTCAGATAAGCAAAAAATGCCGCGGAACAACCTGCGAAAATAAGCATGTTACCGATGAATTTTTTTGATTTAAAAACTTGCTGATAGTCACTTACAAGTTTATCAATAATTTTAGTGTCTTGCGTGGGTTTGGAAAGGCTTTCCTTTTCTCGTAAGGTAAAGACAACAAAACCAACCCCTAACGCAAATAAAACCACAAAAATACTGCGCCAATCATATAGGGTGAGTAGGTGTGAGCCGACAAGTGGCGCCAATGCTGGCGATAAAGCGACGAGCGGCATGATGGTTGCGAACACTTTTTGTCCTAGCTTGCCTTCATAGCGGTCAATGACCACGGCTTGCCAAATTACCGCAGCGCTACATGCTCCCAAGGCTTGAACTAGACGTGCGCCAAGCAATAAATAAATGTTATTAGCAAAAATACACACCACAGTCGCGACTAAATAAAGGCTCAAGCCAATCAGCAGCGCGGGTTTGCGGCCGATGCGATCAGACAGCGGACCATAAACCAGCTGTCCACAGGCCATCCCGAGCAAAAAGATACTTAAGGTGAGGCCGATATTAGCGGGAGATGTCGCCAAATCGAGTCGCATCGCCTCAAAGGCAGGTAAATACATATCAGTGGCTAAAAAGCCCAGCATACTGAGCCCTGCTAGCCACAGTAGCGTCATAAACGGCACTTGTTTGTTCATTTTTTGTCTCTTGATAGAAAACTCGACATAGAGATAGTTTATGGCTGACAAAGCTGGCTGTGAAACGCTATGATTTGAACATTGCTTTCGAAATATTTGATGTGAATGTTTTCTTACCAAGATTTTCATGTGATCGATGTGGTTGCACGGCGAGGAAGTTTCTCTGCGGCGGCCGATGAATTGCACAAGGTGCCGAGTGCGGTGAGCTACACGGTACGACAGATTGAAGACAAACTGGCCGTTACTCTGTTTGAGCGACTTCACCGCCAAGTGCGGTTGACGCCGGCAGGAGAATACTTTGTGGCGCAAGCACGGGATATGCTGAAAGCCATGGAAGATATTCGTCTACAAACGCAGCGAGTGGCTAATGGTTGGACACAAAGTGTCTCGTTAGCACTGGATAACGTCGTGCGCGAAGATAGCGTCAATACGTTGGTGCGGGATTTTTACGATGCGTTTCCTGATGTCGAGTTGTTGCTAACCATGGAAGTGTTTAACGGCGTATGGGATGCGTTGGCTGATGATCGAGCCGATATTGCGATTGGGGCCACGGCTGCTGTCCCAGTGAGCGGCGCGTTTCGCTATCGGGAAATGGGCACCCTGCGCTGGCGGTTTGTGGTGAGCCCGTCGCATCCACTCGTCCAGTGTGTTCAGCCACTGGCTAATGAGCAGCTTGCACCGTATCCGGCTATTTGTTTGGAAGACACTTCGCGCCGCTTGCCGCGTCGTACGACATGGCTACTGGATAATCAGCGCCGTCTTACCGTCCCTAATTGGCACAGTGCCATGCAATGTTTTAAGGCCGGGCTGGGCATTGGTGTGATGCCGTCACACATGGCAGAAGACGCGATTGCGCGAGGAGAGTTGGTGGAGCTTGCCCTTGAAGAGCCGTTATTAAGCAGCCCGTGTTGTATTGCATGGCGCTCGGACAAAGAATCACCACCGGTGCGCTGGCTGCTCGATTACTTAGGCGATAAAGAGCAGCTGCAACACCAGTGGTTATAGACTAGGAGGACGGCGTATCGAGTTCGCGCAAGGTATGATAGCCCGCCCAAACTCGTGAGGCGGCGGTGATTAAACAGGCTGCGCCAAAAATGCCGGCAATCCACGCCATGTAGGTAGGGAAAATACACATCAACACAAAGCTTGCAATGGTCTCCGTCCCTTCGGTGATCCCGCCGATATAATACATCGACTTGTTGGCGTAAACCGGGTTATCAATCTGGTGTTTGCTGGCCATGATCGCAAACGCTAAAAAGCTTGCGCCTGTCCCCATAAAGCAAAACAGCAAAAAACTGGCAGCAATGGCGTTACTGGCGGGATCGGCCAGGGCAAAACCAAAAGGGATGGCTGCGTAGAAGATAAAATCGAGGGTAATATCTAAAAAGCCTCCCGCGTCCGTGAGCCCTTGCTCGCGGGCGAGCGCACCATCGAGGCCATCGAAAAGTCGATTGATGATAATAAACACAAGCGCCAGCCAATACATCTGTAGCGCGAGAGCCGGCACCGCTAGCAGGCCGATCAAAAAGCCTGAGAGCGTGACGGTATCAGGTTTTACCCTCCATTTTGTAAGCTGCACCGCTGCTTGCTTCAATGGCCAGCGGATCACCGCGATGGCGTAACGATCAAGCATTCTGCATCTCCTCTTGCAGTGCTGAGTCAGCTGGGCGTTTAGGCCAATTTAAACAGCGGCTCTGGTCCGCAATATCCTCGGCATCATGCGTCACAATCAACGCAGGGATGTTTCGCTGCGCGATTTGCTCAAACACAAAGGTGCGAAAATCCCGACGCAGCGGCTTATCCAGCTTACTAAAGGGCTCATCAAGCAAGATAGCATCGGGGGCGGCGAGTAATGCACGCAACACACTGATCCGCGCGCGCTGGCCGCCCGAAAGCTGGCTGGGGGCATAATCGGAAAACTCTGCTAATTTAACATCGCCTAATGTTGCGATGGCCTGATCGCGTTTTTGCGCTTTGCGCATCGAGGATGGCAAGGCAAACGCCAAGTTTTGCCACACGTTTAAATGCGGGAAGAGTAAATCATCTTGAAACAAAATCCCGATACGGCGCTGCTCAGGCGGTAAGTGATCAAAAGGCTCACCATTTAACGTCAGTTGACCGCTGTAATGCATGGGCGGTTGGATATGCCCCGCCAATACGCTCAGCAGGCTCGATTTTCCGCAGCCACTGGGTCCCATCACAGTAAGTATTTCTCCCGGGGCGACCGAAAATGACAAATCACGCACCAAGCATTGATCAGGCGCGTTTATGGTGAGTTGGTTGACACACAGTGTCATGGTGTTGAGCTCCTGAGATAGTTGGTGTTGATGTAGGTAAAAGACGGCGTTCAGCCACGCGGCTCATCACAGTAGCCAAGGCGAAAACGATAAGGGGAAGCATCGCTTGCATCAGTCCATATAAGCCACTGATACGACGATCGAGACCACTCGATAAGCTAACTGCCTCGGTAGTGAGCGTATTAATGCGTCCCGCGCCCAGCAATTGTGTGGGCAGGTATTGCGCCAAACTGACACTCGCGCCAACCGCCCACGCTAAGATAATGGCGGGCAAAAGCAGCGGCAGTTTAACCCGCCACCATGCAAGCATGGCGCTGACACCGAGGCTTCTGGCGGTTTGCATAAGCCGCATATCAAACTGCTGCCACGGCCCGTCGAGTGCGAGGTACACATAAGGAAACGCGAAAAAAATGTGAGCCCAAAGGGTTGCCGGCACGTGCCACTGGCCGGGGAGGCTATACACCGCCACCTGAATGCCAAACAAGATAGAGAGTTGAGGAACCAATAACGGAATGGCGATGACGGCTCTTGGCACAGAGCGTTGCTGATTGACCGAGCGTTCCAGACACCCGATGGCRAACAGCAAGGCGACACTGGCGCTGAGCACCGCTAGAACGATGCTGTTCCCCACCAATGACCACACATAGCTAAGCTCTTGCTCCCAGAACCGTAAGCTATATCGACTCGGGAGCCAATCGGGAAATGACCAACGCAGCGCGAATGACCACATCAGCAACACAGGCATAATCGCAAGGGGAGTGATAAACACCGGCCACCAGAGTGATTTGCCGGGCAGCCATGCGTGGCGGCGGCCCGTGTATTGCCAGCGGTTGAGACATTGGCAGCCAAGCCACGCCAAAAAGCGAAACAGCAATAAGGCCAAGCCACACAGGGCAAATAGCAGCAGGGCACCAGCTGAAGCTCTGGGCAATAGTGCTAAATCCGGGTCATTAAACCACTGCCATACCAATACCGCATAGGTAGGCGGCGTATTGGGCCCGAGGATCATCGCCACATCAACCACTGACAGGCTGTAGGCGACGACGGCAAAAATCGGGAAACGCATTTTGGCCAGCCAAAGCGGGAGAATGACTTTTAGCCAAGTTGCGGTGCGGTTATACCCGAGGCTGGTTGATACCATCGTCAGCCGAGAGACATCAATTTGACGCAGCACCGACAGACTCATCAACAATAAAAAGGGGGTTTCTTTTAGCGTCAGCGCCAAGGTGAGCCCAATAACATAAGGGTCTTGTACCAGCGCCCAAGTCACGGGGTTATCACCGAGAAGGGGACTTAGCAGGCGAAACAGCCAACCCGAGGGGGAAAGCAGTAAAACCAGACCAATGGCAAAGGCGACGTGTGGTAACGCAAGTAGGGCGGGCAAGCGCGCACTGATCTTCTGCCAAATGGGCGTTTGCCAAGTGGCCTGTAAAATCATAAAGCTAAGTGCCACCGCGAGCAGACTACTGCCTAATCCCGAGATTAGCGTTAGCTGAATAGATTGTGATAGCCCCGGCCATGCCATGACAGCTTGCCAGCCGCTAATATTAGCCTCCATAAGCCCTAGTGTGGGCACGAACGCAAAGGCACTCGCGAGTATGCCGCCAACCCCTGGCAACAAGGGCAGGCAGCATACCGTTAGGGTAATGGCAAACAGCAAACGTGCCATATCAGCCTCTTTTCTATTGGCCGTAGCGTTTCAGCCAAGCACTCTCAAGCGCGGTTTGCCAGCTTGGATGTGGCTCGGGCTGGGTATTAAAGCGACTGACCTCGGCGGTGTCGGATAATTTAACAACCGGTGGATCGCCCCATACTTGGGTGTCGGCTTTACGCAGCTGTGCCTTTTCACTCATCAAGAAATTGATAGCGACCATAGCGCCGGCTTTAGCGTTGGCGTTGTATGGAATCGCCATAAAGTGAATGTTAGATAGCGCGCCTTGGTCAAAGGCAAACGCACGCGCTGACGGGGCGAGTTTTCCAGAGGCTACCGCTGCTTTTGCCGCATTGGGGTTAAACGCAATCGCCACGAGAAGCTCACCATCGTCCAACAGTTGGATAGTTTCGGCACTGCCTGACGGGAACTGAGCGCCTTCGCGCCATGCCACTTGATGTAGTTGGTCTAGATAGCGCCACAGTGGGGCGGTCACGGCGTCAAAGTCTACCTCATCAACCGGCAGGTAAAGTGCCTCGCGCACATCGGTAAGTTCCAGCAGGGCGGCTTTCAAAAAACTGGTGCCATGAAACTCGGGTGGTTTGGGGTAACTGATACGGCCAGGGAATGCTTTAGCCAAACTTAACAGTTCGGCGAAAGAGCGAGGTGGGTTGGCCAAGGTTTTCTGATCATGGATAAACACCAGCTGTCCCACCCCCCAAGGTGCTTCGAGGCCGTCTGTTGGCTCAGTGAAGTCTTCTTCAACCGGTAAACTTTTATCGACAATTTGCCAATTGGGGAGCGTGCTGACAAAAGGGCCGTACAGCAAATCATTTTCCTTCATTGATTTGAAGTTTTCGCCGTTAATCCACACCATATCGACACTGCCGCCGCTATCCTTACCCGCTGTCTTTTCGGCAAGCAGGCGATTGACGGTTTCAGCGATATCCGTCACTTTGACATGTTTCAGTGTGACACCATAATCGCGTTGTAACTCGCGACTTGCCCAGCGCAGGTAAGTATTGATCTCTTGATTGCCGCCCCATGCGTTAAAATACACGGTTTGACCCTTGGCTTGTTGCTCAATACTTTCCCAACGGTCGTTTTCCGTGCTCGCAGAGGCAGTAAAACTGGCGGTACTTGCAATTGCCAATGTTAACGCCGCTATCCAGTGTTTCATTGTTATCTTCCTTTTCAATTAGTGACGCATCCAACGATGATATTTTTCGACCCAGTTAAGCAGCGTCTCGGGCGCATGGGCTTGTTTCCACATCCCAGCGGTATACTTCACCGCCTCACTCATGGTGGGATACGGATGGACGGTGCCCAAAATTTTATTTAGTCCTAACTCGTGCCGCATAGCGAGAGTAAACTCTGCGAGCAAGTCGCCCGCATGCTCGCCAACAATAGTCACCCCCAGAATGGTATCTTTTCCTTTTGGTGTCAGCACCTTAATAAACCCGTGATCATTGCCATCAGCAATCGCGCGATCCAGATCATCAATGCCGTAGTAGGTTAGTTCCACTTCTTGCTGATTGGCCTTGGCTTCTTTTTCATTGATGCCCACGCGCGCGACTTCTGGCGATGTATAGGTCGCGGCAGGCATTACTGAATAATCAGCACGAAAGCGTTTAAATTGCCCGAATAGTGCATTCACCGCGGCATACCATGCTTGATGAGCACTGGCGTGGGTGAGCTGAAACGGACCCGCTACATCACCTACCGCATAGATATTCGGGTAGGCGGTTTGCAGATACTCGTTGACTTGAATTGTGCCACGCTCGGTCACTGGAATATCGAGCTTTTCGAGACCAAAGCCTTTGGTGTTGGCACTGCGCCCTAATGCGACCAGCACCGCATCAAATGAGACAGACTTCTCACCGTCAGGGCCATCGAGTAAGGCGATTTGCTCATTATCACTGTGTTGAAATGCTTTGACTTTGTGCTGTGTTAAAACCGTGACGCCGTCACGCTCTAACGCCTGCTCAACCAGCTCTGCAGCATCTTTATCTTCGCGGCTGAGAAGTTGGTCGGCCATTTCCGCGAGCGTGACTTGGCTGCCTAAACACGCAAAACTTTGTGCTAATTCTGCGCCAATGGGCCCCCCGCCCAAAACCAATAATCGTGGTGGCAGTTCAGTCAAAGACCAAATCGTATCCGAGGTGTAATGTGTCACCTCAGCCAAACCAGGAATGGGAGGGAGCATAGGACGTGCACCGGTCGCAATCACGATGTTGCGGGTAGTGAGGCGTTCGCCATTCACTTCAACTTCCCATGGCGAGAGGATGTGTGCTTCGCCTTGCACGCACTCCACGCCGAGCTTGGTGTAACGCTCGACCGAATCGTGAGGCTCAATTTGGGTAATGACTTGCTTAACCCGCGCCATGACCGCCGGAAAATCAACAGCTGGCGCTTGGGTATGAATGCCAAATGTCTTAGCCTTGCCAATTTCTCGCATGGTTTTCGCCGCACGGATCAGCGCTTTTGAAGGAACACACCCTGTGTTTAGGCAGTCACCTCCCATCGAACCTTTTTCGACCAGCGTAACCTTCGCTTTCACCACCGCCGCGATATAACTTGATACTAAGCCGCCTGCACCGGCACCAATCACCACCATATTGCGATCAAACTGTTGGGGCTTGCTCCAACCTTGATAGCGTTTACGACGCGTGATCCACGCCATAACCCACTTTGCCACCAGTGGGAAGACACCCAGTAAGGCGAGTGAGCCAAGCACCGAGGGTGACACCACGTCGCCAAGTGCGTCGATTTGGGCCAGTTGGGTCCCTGCATTCACGTAGACTGCGGTACCCGGCAACATACCGAGTTGACTGACCCAATAGAAGGTGCGGGTTTTGAACGAGGTTAGACCCATCACGAGATTAATCAGAAAAAACGGGAAAATCGGGATCAGGCGTAGGGTTAACAGATACAAGCTACCGTCTTTCTCTATACCGCGATTAATGGTATCGAGCTTATTGCCAAATTTGGCTTGGACCCAGTCGCGCAACATAAAGCGACTCACCAAGAAGGCGAGGGTGGCGCCAATCGAGCTAGCAAAGGAGACCAACACCAATGCCCACCAAAAGCCAAAGAGTGCTGCGCCCAATAAACTCGCTACTGCCGCACCCGGTAAGGACAGGGCGGTCATCACCACATAGCCGATAAAAAACACCAGGCTTGCGGTGGTCGCGTTTTCGATAATGTAATCATTCAATGCAACTTGTTGTGCTTTGGCGTTTTCAAGCGTGAGCCACTGGCTGAGATCTAAACTGAACCAAAGTGTTACAAGCGCCACCACCACTAAACCAAGCAATATCTTTTTTACTGGCATACTGTGTCTCGTCCGATAGTAAATGGGTCCCAGTTATTACTTTAGGTACTGTAGCTGAATTAACTGGCTGATTTGTCGGTTACATTGAGGAACTGTGTCCTTAATCGTACCTTTAACCAGACCCGACCGATCGCAAGAAACTTTCGTATTTTGTCAGAAATCAGTTTGAATGATGGATTATTGAGCGTTTAGCGCGTTCAGAAAAAGCGACACCGCCATGAAGGCGGTGTTGGACGCGAACATTGCTCACAAAAAAGGTAGAGAGGTATGGGGGTTGTGAGGAATTAATTTTCTAAATGTTGTAATAATTCTTGGCGACGTTGGGGTGGAACCACAGACCAATGCTTGCCAGTAATCGCACCTTCTAGTGACCACAGTAACTCCAAGCTTAGCTCTTTTTCATGCGCAGAAAGGAGCGCTTTATAGGCATTAACGGCACCTTGTTGCTGTAAGCTTTCAGGCGTTTCAATACCTGCTTTTTTCAGCATACGTTCGGTCGCAAGTCGTAAATTAGGCAAGTCTTTTAGACGAGATGGTGTGGCTTGTTTTTTCAAATCACGATCGCGGGTCGCGACATCCAGCGCCTCTTTAGC